>JBDRTC010000147.1:0-5393 GCA_043824335.1 Planctomycetota bacterium
TGTCGAATCACGAGGCAAAGCACCGGCGGAATATGAATTTGACGTTTGGTGAAGCCTTGAGTGAACCGCATACCCTGGGCAGCAAGGCGATCCATGTTGGGCGTATGAACCTCCTTGTTCCCGTACGCGCCCACCGCCCACTGCGCATGGTCGTCAGTGTAAATGAGCAGTACGTTCGGCCGCTCGCTTGGCGTCGGACCAACCCTGGTGTCTGCGGCGACGATCTCCCATCGGCCGAGGCAAGCAAGCATCAGAAAGAGGACGGCGGACACATTGAGTTGCCTGATTCTCATTGGGGTCACTCCTGCAAGACTTGATGGTCCCAACCATGACGTCTCTCGTGTTGTTTGACGGCTGCGTTCCTCAGCCTCTGTTCCCGCCGGGCGCTCCCTTCGGCTTGATGAACATCATCTCGGCGGGCGTGACCCAGCTCGATCTTAGGTCCACCCTGAACCATCCTTCACTATTCTTTCTGTGGAAGCGGCAGGGTGACCGCCTGCCGAATTCCTTGAGATCGTATTGCGCCCAGGTCTTGCCCAAATCCAAG
This sequence comes from Planctomycetota bacterium, assembly GCA_043824335.1. GTDB lineage: Bacteria > Planctomycetota > Planctomycetia > Pirellulales > Thermoguttaceae > JBDRTC01. Next base: position 548 of record JBDRTC010000147.1, read on the forward strand.
GAAACGATGAATCCCGTGGCCATGGGTGACGCGGGCGCACAATGCGACGCCAGAATCACGCCGTCTTGGATGATCATATTGCCGGATTCGACCCCCGGATTGAACAGCAGCGTGTGCTTCTCGGGATTGGTGATGTCGGCCGGATCGCACCGAAAGACTCCTCGGTCGTACGGTTTGGGGCCGTTCGAGTCGCTGATCCAGTAGACTTTCCCGTCGACAAAGTTGATGCCGCCGCATTTGTACCGCGAGTTCGATGCATCCGACACGATGACCTTCCAATGCCACCGGTCCTTGTTCGCGTCATGAGTGCCTCGCAGCCAGTGGCATTCGTGCCCCTCTGGTCTGGTGCCGTCGCCCGTGCAGGCGTAGAACGCGTCTTCGGCCGGGTTATACGTCACGCAGTGAACGTGGCGGGAGATAACCGGGTTGTCGGCGTTGCCAAGCGGCGTGCCTGTTGTGCCTCCACCGCCGGAGCCGTTATCTCGATTGTAAGGATTCTGTCCAAAGGAATACGCTATTTTCACGGTCTGCCCGTCGTCGGTCGAGTAGTAAATGTTGACCGGCGACGCGCCGCCAATCACGTTACAGTAATTCCCCCACACAAGCATCTCGACGCCGTTCACATCCCACGTGTCTACGCCCGCGAGGTTGTGGAAGTACCAGCCGGGGTTGTCGGGGTTCTGCGGTGTATGCTGGAGGTAATCTGAGCCGTCCGCATTCTTCACCGTGATCTCGTCGTACGTTTTCAGGTCGTCGGTGCTGAGGTACAGTTTCGCCAGCGCACTGAACAGAATGTTTCCGTTCTTCAGTATGCAGCTAAACACGATGTGGCGTGCGTCGGAAAACGCGATGCTATGCGGCCAGGTACGGCCGTTGTCTTCGGACAGGAGCACTTTCCCGTCCGCAAAACCGAACGCCTTGTTGTCGCGCTGCGAGTCAACAAACAAACCGGCCGGCTGCGGACGATACCAGAAGTGATCCGTCGAAGGAAACTCGGCCGGGGGAACGATTGAGTCGGCGCCCAGTCCGACCGTGCCAGGCATCAACATCCCGCCCGCGGCTGCCGCTGTAGTACCCAGAAACCGGCGCCGAGTCACTCGTCGTTGTGGCGTCATTGTGTCAGCCCTTTCGTGTTGAGGTGTTTGGAGCCTATCCAGAAACCAGCGTCGGTCTCGGAGATCCGACCTACGTGGACCGGTTTCTGGATGGGCCCTTCGCAATGGAATTCAGGTTGAACTTCGTACCACGATCACACGCTCGACGCAAATCGCGTTTTTCTGCTCCGGTTTGCCGTGCGTTCGGCGGGAATCGCGTCCTCGGCCAGCACGATGGTCATCTGCGGCTTGCCGTCGGTCGCTAGCGTCGCTGCCGACAGGGCCGGCGTCGTGGCAAGGCAGAGGGTCAACGCCATCGTGACATGTTGAGTCGGTGTCTTTGTCAAGGAAACCTCCTTAGTGTTCGTTCGCACGTGTTCCCGCCAATCCGTAATCCGGCGCGGCAGGCCGGATCAGGCAGCGGCACCGGTCTCGCAGGAGCCCCACGGTGCTTGTGTCGATCGGCTCGAATCCGAGTTCGAAAGCGGGCGAGTCCGGACGCAGGGTGAAGTTGTCGCGGGCCGGGTCCACGAAAAGCGGATCGGCAATCACCGATTTCCGATCAAAACCGCGTTTCTGCCAATCGGCAAAGGACGCACAGCCGCGGACCACAGGCTCCTTGCCGCCCGCATGAAAGTAAAGGTTGCGGTCGATGCGAATCACATTCTCGTCCAGTCGGCCAGCGTGCAGGAGTACGGCGGCCGGATCCGTGTAGGAGACGATGTTCCGCTGGAACACCTGGCCGGTGGAGTTGTTGGCAAAGTTGTTGACGTATACCTGACTGTAGGCGCTGTCCACGAAGATATTGTTCTCAACCCGATTGTCTTTGCCTCCCTGGAGCATCATGCCTCCGTGACTCGATCGGTAAGTGATGTTGTGGGTGACCGCGTAGCCTCCGGCAAAGGAATCCAGGTAGATGCCCCAGGACATGAACACGGACTTCGGGCCATCGGAGGAATAGCCGATCGAGTCGCCCACGATGTTGTTGCGGATCACACTGCCGCTGCGTAACTCCCGGTCCTGCTGAGTGACCTCGATGCCACCGGTGTCGCAGGTTTCCAGGCTTGTGTTCAAGACCCGGTTGTACTCGATCCGGTTACGCATGCCGGCATTTTTCAGAGAAATGCCGTAACGGGAGATGTCGTGGATCAGGTTGTGGGCGACGAGGTTGTCGTCTGTCCCGGCGCCTTCCAGGATCACACCACCAATGTGCTTGTAGACGAGTCCGCAATGGTGGACGTGGTTGTCGGAGACCGTGTTGCCCGCGGTGTTCAGCAGCAACACGCCTCCCTCGGCACCGTGGGAGATGTCGTTGCCGTTGATCGCGTTGGCACGGCCGCCGGACAGGCATACGGCGTACTTGCCGATGTTTCGGAACGTGCAGTTCTCGATCGCGCACTCGCTGGCGTCTTTCAAGTAGGCCACGCCGTCGTTACCCATTCCGTATCCCGCGCAGCCATCGTCCGGCGAGTAGTCGGTGTCCTGGAAAGTGAGGCCGGAGAAGCGGAGATGACTCACCGGCTTTTGGGCGGTGGCATCGCCCAGTGTCTGTATGATGCGGCCCAGGACCGGGGCAACGACTTCCGTCTTTTCGGAGAAGTCGGCCTGAGGCCAGTAGAAGAGCTGGCCCGTCTGACGGTTCAGATACCATTCGCCGGGGCTGTCGAGCTCCTCCAGGACATTTTCCACAAAGTAGCGGTCACCCGGCAGGATCGGCGTCACGCACTCCCGGCCGCCGATGGTGACACGGCGATTCTGGTCGTCGACCTTCACAAGAGAGACGATCTCTTTGAAGGCCCGGCAGGAGGACGACTGGAAAACGTGGATTTCCGCCTCACCCGTCGAGGCCCACGAGGACTTGAATGTTCCCGGCATGTAATAGAACTCGGTGTGTGAGCCCGCCGAGGTGCCCGAGACCGACAACTGCTTGCCTTGCGAGCGGACGAAGTTCGCGGCCTGAATGACCAGCACATGCTTGTCGGCCGCCGGTTTGGCCGGCGAGGTGCCGACCGGCTTCCATGCAGAGTCGTCCGTCAAGGCATAGGCCGCGAAGGTGAGCCCGCCGCCCTTGATGTTTTGCCACTTCAGCAGGTGCTCGCCCTTGGTCAGCCGCACCGAGGCCGCGCGGGACCAACGCAGCGTGCCCCAAGAGCCCGTGTCGGGGAGGTTCACCAGTGGGACAGGGTTCCCTCCGTCGACGATCAGCACCGTTCGCTCATCCATATCGGCCCTGCCGAAGGGACCATTCAATGCGCCGTAGTACATCCAAAACGCATAGTCGCCGTCGCTGGGGATCTGGACCTTGTATTCCATCCAGTCACCCGGATTGTGGATGTTGCCGACCGCCAGGCCAAAGCCCTCGACGTCCCGATCTGCGTACAGGAACCCTTTGCGATACGGATCGGCCGGATCGACGTTGGGAAAGCGGGCGCGAATCTGCCGCCGGCCATCGGCGAATAGCGACCGGAAGTACCACTTGCCCGCCCGGACCTCGGGGAGCATCGCCACGAGAATCTTGCCTTGATGGGGCTGCCAGCCGGTGATCGTCTTGCCTGCGCACAACACGGGTTGCTCCCCCGGGAACGCCTCGTAGGAGATGGGGCATTGCTCGGTGCCGGAATCTTCCGGAGCAAAGCGGATCGTCTCAGCAAGAGAATACCTCCCGCCGCGGATCCGCACGGTGACCGGTTCCTTCATCCCGCCCTGGGCAGCCTTCCATTGGCGGATGGCATCGCGTGCTCGCACGATCGAGGCGAAAGGACCGTCGTTGTCTTTCGGTTCGGCCAATTTCCCCGACCAGGCGTCGCTGCCGTTCGGGGCGACGTAGAGCGTCAATCCTTGAGCGTGCAAGTCCGTGTCCGAGACAGGCAGCACGCAAGTCGCGACCGTTACGGCCTGCAGAAAGTGACAAATGAGCTTCGGCATGGTTGTTTCTCCTTGGCCGGCGCTGCGGCCAGCAAGACCAGCAGCAGGACAACGGTGGAGGCCCTGAGAGTGTGCCTGGTTTTGCTGCTCATGGAAACCATACGCTCATTCTTGCGTTTGCGCTCACTATGCAAGTGCCGGACGATTGCCTGAGAAGCGGCTTATGCGGTAGCCCCGCGAAGTTGGCTGAGCAAGTGTCCTGGGTTGTGCGACAAGTGCTGATACGTTGTCGACAACATGGCTGGGTTCGCATGGCCCAGGAGAATGGCTACGGTCAGGGCCAAGATTGTGCTGCTTCCCGTGGATTTCGACGTACCAGACGCCACCGGATTTGCGGAACCACGGTTTCGGATGACGTGACATTGCGAACCCTCCAGTTTCGGAAAACCGACTCGGACTACCTGGCGAGCCGGAAGGTTCGCTCAAGCGCCCCCGTTCAGCCGCCACTGGAAGGGGGCGCATCTCTGACAATTATCTCTGACAGAGGATGTTTCGTCTTCGCAAGTCCCAAACAAGACGACGCAAAACATTACCCAGTAAAGACTTACAAAAGCGAGGGCGAGGGGACTCGAACCCCCAACCACCGGATCGACAGTCCGGTACTCTAACCAATTGAGCTACGCCCCCAAGTTCTTATCCTGCAAAGGCTTATGTCTTTTCTATTTTCTCGGCTTTCTCCCCTTTACACCCGTTCATACACCTGCTATGCTGTAGGGGTCCAAAACGACACCCGCCGGAGTGACCCGTCGGGTGCCCGACACCACCTAACCCATTTCAAAGCGAGGTGATGCCATGAAGCCTGATTCTAAACGCCGCGGTTCTCGCGG
>JBDRTC010000148.1:0-3538 GCA_043824335.1 Planctomycetota bacterium
CGTAATCTCCCCTGTCTTCACTTAATCGGACCTGTCCCGTGTTTTCCTCTAGGTCGAACAAGACAAATGCACGGTACGGCGTACCGCCGCCCGTGATTTGCGCCGTTCGGCCACGGACGATTCTCGCATTTCCGCACACCCGCTTCCGCGTTCTGGTACAATACCGCTTGGTGTAGGCTTCATGTTGCTGCTTAGATGGTCTGATTCACAATGTTGCAGATCGAGTTCATCCCAGAAGCGGTTGACGATTTGCGGTCGTTTCGGAAATGCGACCAGCAGCAGATTATCACCGCCATCGAGAGTCAGCTCCCGCATCAAGCCACCCAGCCTTCGCGCAACCGGAAGCAGCTGCGCCCCAATCAATTGGCGGAATGGGAACTGCGAATTGGTGATTTTCGCGTCTTCTATGATGTGGATGAAGCGAACGTCGTGGTGAAAATCGAAGCAATCGGTTACAAACAAGGTAACAAGCTTTTCGTGCATGGCGAGGAGTACGAACTATGAAGACGGTCAGCATTCCGCCGCAGGCGACTGAGGTCAACGCGTTACTGGAGCAAGCCCGCGACGACGACATCTTGGTGCGAATGGCCGACGGCACCGAATTCATGGTGACCGTCATCGATGAGTTTGATGAGGAGGTTGGCCGCACGCGGCAGAACGCCAAGCTAATGGCGCTGCTTGAGGAACGGGCCAAACAGGAGCAAACCGTTCCGCTGGCGGACGTCATGCGGCAACTTGGCTTGAGTGAATAAAGTGCGTCACACGCGGTGGCCGAACGCAGTCGTTCGGTCCTCCAGACCAAAGCGTATTGGTTCGTCGCGGCAATCGCGAACGAATTCACCGACTTCGCGGACGAAGCGGACTTCACGGATCGCGTTCCGATTTCGTTGCTGTCATGCCAGCAGATCCTCAATCGCCGCGAGGGCCGCGGGAAGGTCGTGGCGCGACGCGGCGGCCGCGGCTTCCCGAAGGTGGTTGATCTGGTCGGCGGAGAAGGGGACCGCGGCGCCACGAGGCGGAGGGTCTGGAACCAAGCGATTGGCGATTAAGCCGACCAAGTCCTCGATCCCCTGTCCGGTCAGCGCGCTGGTCCAAAGGCCGGCCGGGCGCGGCGGTGTCGGGCACGAGGGGAGGTCCCGCTTGTTGTGAATGACCAGCGCGTTCGGATGGGCGTCGACGAGCCGCTGGTCGCCGTCGGTCCAAGGACGGCTGGAGTCGAAAACCAGCAGGACGAGGTCGGCCGAGGCGAGCTGTCGTCGGGCCATCTCGACGGCCGCCCGCTCGAGCCCTCCCCGGGCTTCCCGGAGCCCGGCCGTGTCGGAGAGCTCGACAGGCCACCCTTCGATCGCCGTCGTGGCGGAGACGACGTCCCGCGTCGTCCCGGCCGTAGGGTGGACAATCGCCCGCTCGTACCCCAGCAGCGCGTTGATTAGGCTGCTCTTGCCCACGTTGGGCGAGCCGGCCAGGATCACGCGCCACGGGTCGACCAAGTGCCGGCCCAACTCGGCGCGAGCGAGGAGCGTGGCAAGCTGCCCGACGGCCGACGCGGCGTCGCCGGCCTGGATCAATCGCCGGATTTCCTCCACGGCAAGAAGAAGCGCCCCGTGGTACTGGTCGAGCAGCACGGCGGCCGTTCGTTCCGTTCGGGCGTTGGCCAAGGCGACGCAAGCCGCGGCGGCGATGGGGTCCGCTGAGTGACCGGCTGCCCACTCCTGCCACGCGAGCGCCCGAGCGCCCGCTTCGAGGAACGCCTCACGGATTCGCGCCGCGGCGACGTGGCCCCCGTGACAGTGCACCTCGACTGCCCCCGCCGAACGGCGGCACACAACCACCTCCTCGCGCGGATGGGAGCCGACCGAAAAATATCCGAAGACGATTCGCCCCACCGGGTAGGAGCCGAGCGGGCGGCCGCCGGCCGGACGAAACCGGCCCTCGACCAGCTTGGTCGCCTCCGCTCCCTCGACCAAAAGGGTCGCGATCGCCCCTCGCCCCGGGGGGGTCAGTTGCACGACGTGCGGCAAGGATGGCTCCAACATAACGGACGATTGTACGCCAATCCTCCGCCGACGTTGATCCCCCCGGGCGACTCCGATATTCTCATAGAGATCGACTGCGGTTTGGGAGGGGGACAGTCCCATTTTCCCTGCGGGAAAATCGGGACAGTCCCCGAGTTAGAGGATTGCACACAAAGGGTTGGCCGATGTCCGATCGATTCGACCGACGAGTGTTTCTTACCTCCGGGGCTGCGGCCGCCGGCGCGCTCGTCGCGGGTTCGTTGCCCTTGGAGGCGGCGGAGGAGCCGGCGGCGGTGAAATCGTACCGCGAGCCCGCCCGCGACGTGCCCGTTGTGGAGCACGACGACGTGATCGTCTGCGGGGCCGGCCCCGCCGGCGTGTCCGCGGCGATTGCGGCGGCCCGATCGGGCGCCAAGACCCGGCTGATCGAGGTGGGCGGCTGCTTGGGCGGCGTCTGGACTTGTGGCCTGTTGAGCTGGATTCTCGACGCCGCCAACAAGCCCGGCCTGATGCGCGAGATGCTCGTCGAGCTAAAGCGCCGCGGCGCATCGGCGACCTACGGGACTTCCATCGGCTACGACGTCGAGTTGATGAAGCTCATGCTGGACCGGATGTGCCTGGAGGCCGGCGTCAAGATCCGGCTACACACGCGCGTCGTCGCCGCGGCCCGCGACGACACGAAGCGCCTCCGCCTGGCGGTGACCGAATCGAAGTCGGGGCGCGAGGCCTGGTCGGCCGACGTGTTCGTCGACGCCACCGGAGACGGCGATCTGGCCGCGCGGGCCGGATGCGGCTTCGACCTTGGCCGTGCCGGATCGGGCGAAACCCAGCCGCTGAGCATGATTGTTCTCCTGGTGGGCCTCAAGCCCGACGAGATGGCCGAGTTCGTCCGCGGATTGGCCGAACGCCGGGGAGAGCCCGCCCCGAAGGACCGTCTGCTAGCTGAAATGCGGCGGGCGGGCGTCGACCCCTCCTACGCCAAACCCACGCTTTTCTACATCCGGGAGGGGCTGTTTTGTATGATGGCCAATCACGAGTACGGGGTCTCGGCGACCGATGCCGGCGGGATCGCCGAGGCCACGCTCCGCGCCCGGGCCGAAGTCCACACGCTGGTCGACGGCCTTCGCTCGCTGGGGGGCGTGTGGAAGGGCGTCCAAATCGTGGCCACGCCGGAGCACATCGGCGTGCGCGAAGGCCGGCGCATTCAGGGACTCTACGAGGTGACCCGGGAAGACCTGATCGCCGGCGCCCGGCACGACGACGCCGTCTGCCGCGTGACCTTCGGCGTCGACGTTCATTCCACCGACCCGGGGAAGGACAAGGGGATCATGGCCGAAGGCGTCCGCGCCCGGCCGTACGATATCCCCTACCGCGCCCTGATCGCCCGGGACGTCGACGGCCTGCTCATGGCCGGCCGCTGCATCAGCGGCGATTTCATCGCGCATTCGAGCTACCGGGTCACGGGGAACGCCGTGACAATGGGGGAAGCAGCGGGGAAAGCCGCGGCGATCGCCGCGGGCACG
>JBDRTC010000149.1:0-6676 GCA_043824335.1 Planctomycetota bacterium
CTGGGTCGGGCTCGGTGTCCGTGGCCATAAAGAAGGCTCCCTGTGCGCGCACAATCCTGGGGGGAAACAGTGTCGCGTAGGGAGCGGGCAAACTAAAAGGAGGGGGGGGTCATTCCCCACCGTTTGCCCAGACAGACTAAGTATAGAGCTTCCGTACTCTTCAATTCAAGCGCATTTTCGTATGACCGCTACGATTTTACACCCCAGGACAGTACACCCCGCCTTATTGCTCGCGCAGGATTGCCCGCAGATGCAAGAGCCTCTCCACGATCGCGGCGCGGGGGACGTTCGGTGGGGGCAAAGGCTGACCGCCAACGAGAGGGAAGTTGAGCTTGGCGTCAGGACCTACCACCAGATGGCGCAGGCCGACGTAGTTCGCCGTTTTCTCTTCCCACCGCACGAGAATGCGGCGGTAGGCGTTCAGCCAGGAGTAAATCCGCTCGACGACCCAGCGGCGCGCGCGATGCCCGCGTCGGCGTTGCGTTTGTTCTTCGCCGCGCGAGCTGATGTGTGGTGTGTAGCGTCGACGGCGAGCCGAGCGGCGAACGGCATCGGCGTCGTTACCTTTGCCGCCGCTGAGATGTTGCTTGCGTCGGCGACTCGGCCGCGGGCGTCACACGGGAAGACTATCGAGCGTGGCTTCAACGAGCCGCTTATTGTGCATCTTGGCGACCGCCATCGGCGACCGGAAACGTCGCGGATGCTGTCCCACGGGCAGTTGAAATCATTCCCGCTGTTTTCCCGCTGTTTGAATTGGAAAACGTCCGAAGACGACACTGCAACCGATTCAGGGAAACCGCTGTAAATACCGTGCCCAAACACCACTTGCGCCCATTCAGGCTGAAACCATTAAGCCTCTGCCGAGCATTCTCAGTCCAAAGACAGGGGTTCGGCTCCCCTAGGGGGGTACTGGTCGCCGGAAGTCGCCACGACTCGCCGGCGTTTCTCATTTCTTGACAGAGCAAAGACTTGCGTCTTGTCTGCATCATCGGTTGGATTGCTTGTCTTTTCGCCGTCGCTTGCCACGCCTTGCCGCTTTTCGCCGTCCAACTGCTGCCCCTGTTCGTCGGCCAATGCTTCCCGTCGAACGTGCCGAGGGTCCGTCTCCGCGTTGTACGCTCTGAGCGTTGTCAGGGCGCGTCGGGTGTCACTTCGGCCCGCCGCTTGCGGCCAACGCCGCTACACGCGACAATGTCGACAGGGTCCCTCGGCCCATAACTGCACAACCATTACCCCAACGTCGCTAAATCCAAACCGACAAGATTCCAGTTCACGGTGAACCATTACAAAACAGGATGGCCGCTCAAGGAGGAAGCATGGCACTAGGCCGGAACGCGTCGATCCTGCTGGCCGTATTGGCGGTCGCCTTGCCTCTGGAGGGTTCGCAGCCGAAGGGCCTGCCCACCGAGGTCGGAGCGCCCGCGTCGGACCCGATGGCCTCGGACCTGATGAAGGCCGACGCCCGATTGGCCGACGTCTCGTTCGTCGATCCGCTCCACGGTTGGGCCGTGGGCGACCGCGGCGCGATCTGGCACACCGACGACGGCAAGAACTGGCAGTTGCAGCCCTCGGGTGTGTCGTGCCGGCTGGAGTCGGTTTTCTTCCTCGACGAGAAAACCGGCTGGGCCACCGGCGGATACTCCCATCCGTACACCGGCACGAGCACCGGCGTGGTGCTCTCGACCCGCGACGGCGGACGCCACTGGGACCAAAATCCCAGGCAACTCCTGCCCGCGGGGAAGCAACTCCGGTTCTTCGACGCCCGGCGCGGCTGGCTGATCGGGGCTTCGTCGGCGTTGTTTCCGTCCGGCGTGTTCGCGACCGACGACGGCGGGCGGAGCTTCAGCCCGCTGCCGGCGGCCAAGTCACCCGGCTGGGTGGCCGGCGACTTTCTTGCCCCCTACCACGGGGTCCTGGCCGATCGGACGGGCATGGCGGCCACGGTCCGGCGCGGGGGGATTGAGCCGGCTGCCACTTCCCGGTTCGGTTTGCGCTCCGTGGCAAGGATGAAGCTAGTCCCGGAGGTCGAGCCGCAGGTGTACGGGTGGATGGTCGGCCAGGGCGGGCTGGTGATGCTCACCGCCGACCTGGGCGTCACCTGGCAAAGCCCGCCGGGCGACTTGCCCGAGGGCACGGAAGAGCAGTTCGACTTCGCGGCGTTGGCCGTCCTCGGTCCAAACGTGTGGATTGCCGGATCGCCGGGCACGCGCGTCTTGCACAGTTCCGACGCAGGCCGCACCTGGGCCGCCTTCCCCACGGGCCAAAACCTGCCGATCCGCGGCCTCGCGTTTGTCGACGACCGGCACGGCTGGGCCGTGGGCGAGCTGGGGACGATTCTCTCAACCACTGACGGCGGACAGACATGGAACCGCAATCGCTCCGGCGGCACCCGGGCGGCGCTGTTGGGCGTCTTCAGCGGGCCCGAGCACGTGCCGTGGGAACTCTTTGCCCAACTCTCCGGCAACGAGGGCTACCTCGGCGTGGTGGAAACGCTCAACCGGCGAGACCCGGTTTCTGATCCCCGTGCCGGCTCGGATCGAGCGGATCGGCTCCACGAGGCAGTGGTTGGCGTGGGGGCCTCCGGCGGACGAACGGCCTGGCGGTTCCCGCTCCGCGAGCCGGGGCTGAAACCGGCCGCGCCACAGATCGTCGAGGTGTGGGATCAGGCCAACGACGGCCGCGGGCTGGAGGAAATGAAGGCCCACGTGGTCCGACAAATCCGCCTTTGGCGCCCCGACGTGATCATCACGCATGAACTCAGCACCACCGGCGACGATCCCCTGGCAAACCTGGTTCACCAGGTCGTTCTCGAAGCGGTGGAGCGGGCGGCCGACGCCACCTCCCATGCCGAGCAGATCACCCGGGCGGGCCTGGAGCCGTGGCAGGTCAAGAAGATGTACGCCTCGTTGAAGCCGGGCCTGCAGGGGACGCTCAGCGTGTCGACCGCGGAGTTGGCCGAACGGCTGGGGCGCTCGTTGGCCGACGTGGCTAGCAGCCCTCGGGCACTTTTGGACGACCGTTTCCGCGTATCGCCCGGCTCGCTCGGGTTTCGGCTGGCGGTCGACAAGCTGTCGCGCCGGCCCGCCCGGGACGACTTCTTCACCGGCATCGTGCTCCACCCCGGCGGAGAGGCCCGGCGTGAGTTGCTCGAGCCGTCGGCCGAAACGATCGGGCTGATCCGCCGCATCGCCCAGAAACGCCGCAACATGGAGGCGATCCTCGAGCGCAGCGAACAAGACCCGCAAGGCGGCGTGGGGCTCTTGGCGCAGGCCGGCGATCTGACCCGGGGACTCGATTCCGACGGCTCCGCCCGGCTTCTTCACCAAATGGCCCAGCAATACTATCAGACCGGAAAGTGGCCGCTGGCGGCCGAGGCGTTCGGGCTTTTGGCCGAGCGGCACCCGGAGCATCCGCTCGCCCGGGCGGCCCTGGTTTGGCTGGTGCAATACTACGCCAGCGGCGAGGCGGCATGGCGCGTCGAAGGCGAGAACCGGTACACGGTCGAGCAGACATCAAAACCGGCGATTGACCTCAGCCAGCAGGAGAACCGCCCGGAGCTTGCCGCCGCGCTCGGCAAGCGGCTCAAACAGACCGAACCGGCGATCTTCGCCGAACCGAGCGTGGGCTTCCCGCTGGCTGCGGCAAATCGCCTGCGAGGCTTTCCGCGCGAGGCGGAACGGTTCTACATGGTGCGGAGCCGAAGTGCCACGCGCGACGCCTGGTGGGCCTGTGCCCGCGGGGAACAGTGGCTGGCCGAGCCCACGGGCGTTGCCCCGAAGGCGACGCTCCGGTGTGCCAAGGCGCCGGCGAAGCCTCGCTTGGACGGTCGCCTGGACGATGCCGTCTGGAAGCGGAGCGAGCCGGCCAAACTCCGCGGCCCGGACGAGCACGACACCGACTGGCCGGCCAAAGTGATGCTGGCCTACGACGACGAATTCCTTTATCTGGCCGTCGAGGCTCGCCAGGCCCCCGGGGCCGAATACCCCACAAGCGACGGCCCCCGCCCTCGCGATCCCGACTTATCCGACCACGACCGCGTCGACCTCTCGATCGATCTCGACCGCGACTTCGCCACCTACTACCGGCTCGCGGTCGACCACCGCGGCTGGCCCGCCGAGGAGTGCTGGGGCGATCCCACCTGGAACCCCACCTGGTTCGTCACCGCCGGAAGCGACGAGGGCGTCTGGACGGCCGAAGCCGCCATCCCCCTGGACCAGCTCACCGGCCGGTACCCTCGCTCGGGCGAGGTTTGGGCGATTGGCATCCAACGAACCATCCCCCGCGTCGGACTGCAATCCTGGAACACGCCGGCGTCCACCGAGATCATGCCGGAAGGGTTCGGGTACCTGATCTTTGAGTGACTACCGGCGGCGGAGGTGGCCGACGCTCGACTGGAAGTAGCGTTGACGGCGGGTCTCCACGACGGCGGGGGACTCGGCTTCCTGCTGCTTAAGATCGGCCAGATTGGCCTGGCAGTAGCGGCAGCCGACCGTTTCCAGGTGGAAGGTGATGTAGTCGGCCAGCTCCTCGGGCAGGGCGTCGAGCAAGTGGCTCCCCAACTGGTCGCGCGAGGGGCAGCTCATCCGGTGACGGCGCCAGATCTCGCCCAGGGAGTGGACGCCCGTGTCGCGCCGAGCGTTCAACGCCGCCAACTGCTCTGCCAACTCCGGGTGTTTTCGGAGCGACTTTTCGATCCGGGCCATTTCCTCCGGGGGCAGGGCCTCGTCGAGGTAGGCGTCGAGATCAGAGGGGCGTAGGGGCTTGGGCATGGCTGGGAGAGTTGGGAGTTGGGAGTTGAGAGTTGAGAGTTGGGGGTTGGGGGTCAGGACATGGGCGGGCGGATTGGAGAGGGAAAACCTGATGGTGCTCGTGGGGAGCGCCCCTCGGCCTCAACTCGCGGCTCACCACTCACCACTCTACCCTCCCTACTCCCCACTCCCTACTCCTCATACAATTCCGGAAAAACCTCTTCCGGCAGGCCGTGCTTGCGGACGGCCGCGCGGAGCTTGGCCAGGAACTCGAACTTGTGGTTGGCCACCGTCTGTTCGGAGACGCCCAGACGCTCGGCAACCTCCTTGTTGGCCCAGCCTCGAACGAAGAGCAACTCGGCGCACTGAATCTTCAGCCAGTCGCCCCGCTCGCGCCAGTGCTCGATCTGCCGGTCGATCGCGGCCGTGAGGGCGTTTTCCTCCAGGTGGCGCCGCTCGCCGCTGCGCGCGATGCTGCTGGCGGGCCTGGCCTTGCCCGGCGGCTCCCAACTGCTCCGCTCGCGGCTTCCGCCCGGCACGAGCGGGAGCGTGGGCCGGCGCCCCTCGCGGCGGAGGTGGTCGGTGAGCTTGTGGGCGGCGATGGAGAAGAGGTAGCCTTCGAGCGAGCGGCCGGCGTCGTAATTGGGCAGGCTGGTGAGGAAACCGACAAACGTATCTTGGACCACGTCTTCGGCGACCGTCCGATTCCGCACGCGGCTTGCGACGAACGCCAATAGGCGTCCCTCGAACCGCGCAATCAACTCGTTCCACGCCTCGGCCTCGCCCGAGCGGATGCGGCGGGTCAACAGAGTGTCAGACTGGCTTGGGGCAGACATCAGTGGGCCGGAGCCGGCAGCCGGAAATTCGCCAACGAGCGATTGGTATCCAAACGGGACTTCTGCAAAATGGCGGGGCAGGCCTATTTGCAGAAGTCCAGTTCAGAGTACCGGATTTCACTCCGGCAAGCAACCTCTCAGGCCCACGACAGCAACAGCCCGGCAACGAACAGGGCCAGGATCGCGGCGGCCGTGGCCAGCCGCAAGCGCCCGCGGTAGGCCCCGCCGGTGGCCAGATCGATCTTCAAATACCCGTAAACGGCCGAAAGGAGCACCAAAAGCATCGTCGTCAGCACGCCGACGCCGACAAGACGCTCGGCAACGACCACCTCGTCCCACGCCGCCTCGATCCGGGCGTTGTCGGCGTGGTCGAACTCCAAGAGCACATGAACCAGAGTCATCGGGGCGTACTCTTCCAGGATTTTCCCCTCGGGTGAGATGCGGATCTGCTTCTCTTCGGCGAACTCTTCCTTGACGATTTCACTCTGGATGTAATCCAACGGCAGGCGGACGTGCACGCGTGCCTGGCGGCCAATGTACTCGGTTGCGTACTCCTCGACCGCCGCGTGCAGCAGACCGGGCAACTCCCGGTCGCAATCCAAACGCGTGGCGTAGGGATCGGTCGAGATCGACATCCGGTAGACGCCGTCGACCTTGCGCGGCGCGGCCCCGACCCACGCGGGGAGCTCTTCGGCCGGGGCCGGGTCGGCTTCGGCGGAGGTTTCCTCCGGGGGGCCGGGCTGCGGACTCGACTCCGCAGCGGCGTCACTGTCAGTTGTTGCGGCGTCGGATGCCTCGGTCTCAGATTTCTCGTCATCGCGTTTGCGAGCGTCGTCAATGCGGATTGCCATCTCCACACGAGTTGCTTCCAAACTCTCACGGACTTCCTCGGCTTGAAGGGCCTCTGCCCGGCCGTACTGCTCCACGCGGCTGTGCCGGTGATAGCTCAGGAAGAGAGCGAGCACCACACACACCAGCACAAACACCGGCACGATCAAGAGGACCTTCAGGAACGTCCGTCCCCGCTCGCTGGAGAAGATCGACGCGAGGACCACAGAGCCGAAGAAGATCGCCAGAACGATCGCCACGAGC
>JBDRTC010000150.1:0-7557 GCA_043824335.1 Planctomycetota bacterium
CGGACGCTGTTGATCAGCGGACGTCCTTGTCGGTTCATCGCGTTGGCGGATGACCCGATGATACCTGTTGCGCGGGGTGACCCCCGCGTTGTGACACTCCCGAGAATTCGGGCCGATCGGATTGCGTTTGACCGCAATGCGAACACTTCAATGATCGGCGTGCGGAGGGAACGCCGTTCATCTTGCCGGATGGAACCGCCCGGAACACAGCCTTCCCGGAAATAGCGCCTTGTCCGTGAGCGCGTTAGCCAAAGTACAACAGGAGATTCTGACCATGAATGACCCGACCGATGCAAGCACGAAAGACAGTGGGGGAAACCCAAGCCCCCGGACCGTTTCGCCGGATAAACGAAAGAGAACGTTGAAGCGAAATGGCTGGATTTTGGTCCTCGTATGCCTTGCTGTCGCCGTGACCAGTGGCTCGGGGCTCGTTACGGGGGCTTTTATGGACACGATTGCATTCCTGTGTCTGGTTGCAGCGATCTGCTGCTTCGTCGCCGCAGCATGCACAAAGACCGGGGAGTAACAGTTCGTGCGAGAATCGCACCAGGAATGATACTCTTGCGCCGTAGCCGGCTGCCTAGGAGAAGCGAGGCGTGCCCCCTTACTACTGGGCCGCGTTCGTGCTGAGCGGCGATTGGCGGTGAGTGAGCCGTTGGCCATCGCCAGTCGGCCATCAGTAGTCAGCCGTCAGCTATCGACGGCTGGCGTGTGCCGTGTGTTCATTGTCTTGGCTGATGGGTGAAAGAAGCGGATGCATGCGGTTGGGTGGCACTGGCTGCTTGCCAGCCAGTGTGCGTCCTGGGCGAGATCCAGCGAGATGCACTGGCTGACAAGCAGCCAGTGCCGCCCCAGAATTCGAGTGTCACGAGGTATTAGAACTGGAAGTAGACAAAGGGGAGGTCCCGCTGGGGCCACAGGAAGTAGAGCGACATGCCCATCAGCACGCAGCCCGGGCAGGAAAGCCAAAGCGGCATTCGCGCGAGCGTTTCGTCCCAGGAGCGTCGCCGAGGGAGGAAGTGGAAGAGGAAGAAGGCCACGAGGATGCTCACGATCAGGGCGAAGCCCATGACGCGTAGTTGGTGGGCGTTGAGGACGATCGCGTAGTCGAAGTCGAACAGGACGAACTTCTTCATGGCGTGGAGCATCGCCTGAGGGTCTTGGAGCCGGAAGCAGAGCCACGTTAGCAGAACCCAGTACTGGGTGGCCGCCCAGGAGAGCGAAGCGGTGAGCAGTCGCCAGGCGCGGGTGGATTGTTCCGATTTTTCCGGGCGGACCCAGGTCCACACGCGGTGGACGCCCAAGGCCAGCCCGTGCAAGAAGCCCCAGAGGAGGAAGTTCCAACTGGCGCCGTGCCACAGCCCGCCCAGGAGCATGGTTACCATCAGGTTCCGCAGGGTGAGCCAACGGCCGTGCCGGTTGCCGCCCAGAGGAATGTAAAGGTAGTCGCGCAGCCAGGTCGAGAGGCTGATGTGCCAGCGTTGCCAGAACTCGCCAGGCGAGCGGGCGAGGTAGGGACGGTCGAAGTTCCGGGGGAGTCGATAGCCAAGCATCCGTCCCAGGGCGATCGCCATGTCGGAGTAGCCGGAGAAGTCGCAGTAGATCTGCACCGAGAAGCCGATCGCCCCCAGCCAGATCATCCAGCTCGGCCAGGCATAGACGTCGGACATGACGCGGTCGACGAGAACCGCCACGTTGTTGGCGATGAGGACCTTCTTGACCAGGCCCCGGAGGAAAAGAAACGCAGCCCGGCGATCGAAGCACAGGGGAGCGGGGTGCTGCAACTGGGGCAGAAAATCGCCCGCACGCACGATGGGGCCGGCGATCAGTTGTGGAAAGAAGGCCACGAACAGGGCGAAGTCGAGCGGGTTGCGGCAGGCCGAGAGCCGGCCTCGATAGACGTCGATGGTGTAGCTGAGCGTCTGGAACGTGTAGAAGGAGATGCCGACCGGCAGGGTGACGTTCAGGGCGGTCCAGTGCACGTCGCAGCCGGCCAGCCGCAGCCCGGCGAACATGCCCGAGCCGAAGAAATCGGCATATTTGAACCACGCGAGCAATCCGAGGTTCGAGACAAGGCTGGCCACCAGGGCCGCCGTACGTCGCCGGCGCGAGGCCGTCTGCTCGATGTGGCGGCCCAGAAGGAAGTCGACCGCCGTGGAAAAAAGGATCAGCAGGATGAAGGCCGGGTTCCACCACATATAGAAGGCGTAGCTGGCCGTGAGAAGGACCAGCTTCCGCGGCGCGTGGCGCGTAACCACGGCGAGAACGCCGACGAGGATCAGCGAAAAGATGAAGAACTCGTCCGTGTAGAAGAGCATACTCGCATCTCGTCGAGCTTGGCGGCCACCAGATCGGTGAAAACCGCCGCGCCTTCGTTGTTGGGATGGATCGGATCGCAGAAGTATTGATGTTCGAGCACGTTTACGCAGTTGATCACAAGGAGGCCGTGCTCTTGTCTGAGCGCCAGCACGTACCGATCGAGCTGGTCGAGGTACCGGGGGCCCACGAGCTTGCCGAACTCCGGATGCACGGGCAAGACGACCAGCACGAACTGCCGGTGCCGGCGGTGGCAGCTTTCCTTCATGTGGCAGAGCAGATCGGTCATGGTGGCCTTGGGCAAGAACTGGGAGTTCGGCCCGAGCCCACGCCCCCGATAGTAACGCCTCACCTGCGCCGGTTCTGGCGCCTTCTTCCCGTGGGCGGGGTGCGGGTAGAAGAGATTGCGGACGTGCCGGGGCCTCTTCGGCAAACGCCCCCGTTCCGCCAGCTGCGTCAGCACATCGCGCACGATCCACCGCGAAGCGAACGTGTGCCGGGGCTTCGACCATTCAGCGCGTGCCCGGGTTTCCGGGTCGCCCACGCGACTGAGCAGCTCGCGGATCGAAGGCGCCGGCTCATAGCCCAACGTGCTAAGCGCACTGTACTTGTTGCCCCGGACGCACGGCAGCTCGTCCAGCTTGTGAGCGAACACCCCCTGGACCACCACCTCGACCGACTCCGGAATCTCCTCGTAAAAGAGGCACGCCTCCAAAATGCCCTGCCCCGAGCTGGCCAGGTTCAGCGTGTGGGGGTGCTCCGCCAGCCGCTCCCGGAGCGCACGTGCGTTCACTCCGTTCATCACGACGCTGTTGCCGAAGACCAACGCGCGCGGTTTTCCGGGCGGGTCCCTCAGTGCCTGAAGGATCACCCCCGTGCGATCCATCTCGCTGGGCAACCCGGCCACCAGCGTCGGCAAGAGGCGGTGCGCCAGCAGTCCTCCCAGGGCAACGGCCGAGAGCACCACCAGCCCCTCGAACCGACGGCCACGCCGAGGTCTGGCCGTTTGCTCCGATCCGTCGAATCGACTCACTTCCGGTCTCGCCTCCCGCGCTGCACCCCACTCCCCGCGGCGCGCAGAATCGCCGCGGCGGGAAGCAAGGAGGCGGACTTGTACCAGTCTTCACAAACCTCGTCAAGGCAGGTTCGCCGCTTGGCCCTTATCATTCAGGTAGGGCTAACTCGCCTTTTTCAACGGGCCACGAGGCTCGGTCGTCGCTCTGGTAGACGCCGATCTTCTCAAACGGGATAGTCTGGAAGCCAAGATTGCGGGCCGGCGAGTCTTCCGCGAGGCGGAAGTCTGCGGGGGGCTCGCCCGCAAAGCGAGGGTCGACGTCGACGAGGTTGTCTTCAAACTTGACGTAAGGCTGTGCCGCCGCCTGCGTCGAGCCCCAGGGGCCGCCCCAGCAGATGTTCCGAGCCATGACGTTGCCCTTGGGGGCCAGCGGCTCGTCTTCGAGAATGCCCAGCAGTTCGGGGTACCTGACCGACCACGGTGGTTCCTTGTAGTTGAGGTCGAATAGCTCCTTGGTCGCGAAAACGCCGACGCCCTTGGCCCAGCCGAGCCCCCGGGCGTCGATGCTGAAGGCCCGGCCGCAGCGGATGAACAGGTTGTTGGTCATGAGGTTGTCGCGTCCGCCGCCGATGAGGATGGCGGTGGCCACGTCGTGAAAGATGTTGCCGGAGATGTCGGCGGAGGAGAAACAGTCGTCCAGGTAGACGCCGATGCAGCCCTTGTCCTTGAACCCGTGGATGTTGTGCAGGTAGTTGAAGCGGATCTTGTGTCCGCGCATGGACCAGGTTTCGTTTGGCGGGGACGTATAGATGGCGCCGGCGTCGTTCGACTGGAAGACCGAGCTGTGTATCTCGTTGTACTCGATCGTCTGGTCGTTGCCGGTGAAGCCGATGGCAATGTGGGGCACGTGGTGGATCAGGTTGTGGGTAGCGCGGTTGCCGACGCCGAAGACCGTGATCGCCTGCTGGTAGACCGGGTCCCAGCGGGCGGTGTGGTGGATGTGGTTGTTCTCGGCGTAGTGGCCGGCGGGCGTAAGGGTCTTGCGGTCGCCGGCTTCGAGGTGAATGCCGCCCTGGCCCGTCTGGTAGACGTCGCAGCCGACAACGCCGTGCCTGATGCCGCCGTAAACCTTGACGGCCCAGTTTCCCATGTTGCGGATCGTCGAGGCCACCACGCGCACGTTTTCACCGCCGTTGACGACGACGGCGCTACCGCGTCCGGCCTCGATCAAGAGGCCACGGAAGGTGACGTTCGAGACGTCGTTGAGGCGCACCAGGTCGCGGACGACGGAGACGACGACCTTGCCCGAGGACAGGGGTTCCGTGGGCCAAAAGTAGAGGATCGAGGTGTCGCGGTCCAGGTACCACTGGCCGGGGCTGTCCAGCTCGGGCAACACGTTCTCGGCGTAGAACCATTGCCCGGAGCGCATGCCGTAGGTGCGCCCGGGCGTGGGGCCGAGGCTGATCGTGTGGGCCGCGGCGTCCAGGCTGGCCAGCGGAATGCGCAGATCGGCCCAGTCCCGAACCCAGAAGCCGTGGAGCCAAATGCCCTTCTCGCCAGCCCAACGGGCGGGTCGGGGATCGTCGCAGACGAACTTGCCCTCCGGGGTGGTGACGATGCCTGTCTTGGGTTGCCCGTCGGCGTCCAGCGTGGCGGCGATGTGCATGTACCCCGAATTCGGGTAACGGGCCAGCGTCATGGGCTTGTCCTGGAAGAACAGCTCCAGGCCCGGATCGGACTGGTAGGTCCCGGCGCGGCCGATGCCCTCGAGGTCGGTGATGCCGAGGGCCTTGAGGTCCGCCTGCCACACCTGGCCTCGTGCCGACTCGTCGAGTCGGTTGAGCACGGCCGGATCGGTGACCTGCTTCCACCCGGTCACCTCGCGTCCGCCGACGAGTTTGACGGTTTCGCCTTGCCGCGACCGATAGACGATCGGAGCGTCCTCGGTGCCGCTGTCCTCAGCCGTCAGTTCAAACGGCTGCGACAGTTCGTAGGTGCCTCCGCGGATTTCGACGGTGATCCCGCCGGCAGGCAGAGCCCCGCCGGCTTTGCTGCGGCGGATTTCGTCCCGCGCCCGCTGGAGCGTGGCGAAGGGTTGATCCTCGGTGCCGGGATTGGTGTCTTTGCCGTCGGTTGCCACGTAGAAGGTCGCGGCTGCCACGGCGTGGCACGCGAGCGCCAGAGCGCCCGTTGTGATGATGGTTGCGAGTTTGTTCATCGCCGGTCTCCTGCTGATGGGGTTCGGGAGGGGGACAGTCCCCGAGTTATCCTTCGACCGCCTCTTACTTGGCAACGTCGACGGTCAGGATGGCCGCCAGCGTTGCCCGCACGGTGAGGGCCGCGTTTTCCACGTCGCACCGTTCCGGGACGTCTCCTTCGGCGTGGTAGTTGGGGTCGCCGTAAGGCCAGGACCCGATGTTGACGACCGCGGCGCCGTAGCCGGCTCTGACAAACGACCCATCGTCGTCACCGGGCCCGGTCCTCTTGGCGATCCGCTGCTCCAGACCGATTTCGTAATGGGCGTTCACGGCGCTCATCAATTGAGCCAGACGCTCGCCTTCAGGCACGGTGAACGCGGTCACGTTGGTCTTCTTTGCCTGGCCGGTCTGTTCCGCCGACTTGGCGCCGATGCCGTCGAGGTTGAAGACGGCAACGATGCGATCGCCCCGCTTCTTGGCATTCTCGGCCGCGGTCACGCTGGTCCAAGGCCTGTGTTCTTCGTTGCAGAAGAGAAACCGAATGGTACGCTCGGGCGTGTATTCGGCGAGGACGCGGGCCATCTCCAGCACGCCGACCGTTCCGATCGCGTTGTCGTTGGCCCCCGGCGAGTCGATCCAACTCTGCGAGTCCTTGTGCGCCAGCGCGACGATGATCTCCTCGGGGTGCGAGCGGCCCACCTTCTCGGCGTAGAGGTTGTAGGCCGTATACCAGGGATCTTCGGACCGAGGCGGAGAGTACTGAGCGTGCGTCGGTTTGCTGGTGTCCCGGCGAAACGCTTGGACCGCAACCCCCTCTCGCTCGACCCGATATCCCCACGACTCCAATTTGCCGGCGAGGTAGTCGTCGGCTTCGTAGAGCGTGTTCTTCTCATGGCCGGGCAAGGTGAAGTTCAGCTTGCGATAGGGGAGCGGGTCCTTCGAGAGATGAAAAAGGTGTTTTGACATCCGCTCCGTGTTTACGGCGCCGATGCGGTTCCGGATGCTCGCATCCGCCTCCTCGTCGTCCCAGACTTGTTCCCACGGTGATCCCTGCGTCTCCCCCTTTCCGTGCTCAGACGCATCGCCGGCGATCAGCAGGCTCAACGGGAGAAGAAACAACAGTCCCAGGGCAACAACTCTTGCACGGTTCACGGCATACTCCTTGCTTCAGGTGGTTTTCAGGCCAAGTCCGCGACTTGCCGTCGTGGGCTGAAGGAAGAACAGCCTGGATCTTAGCATGGACCGTCATGCTTCGGAATGTTCTCCACTTCCAGGTCATTCCAGTTGCGGGTGCCGTCCTTGATCTGGATCTCCACATCGACGGAATGCTGGGTCTGCGTGAGGCCCACCCTCCAGGCGATCGTTGCCACGGCCAGCGGGATCTCTTGAAACCCCTCCCGGCAACCCCGGAAAGAAGCGAGGGTGCCCAGTCCTTTGGGGGTTGCGTACACGGTCAGGGGGCGGTAGCATGAGCCTGGGCTTGGTTGTGAGGTGTCTGATGTGCGGTTTTGCGGTTCAACGAGCGGTCGTGTTGATCCCGGTGCTAGCGCTGGCAGCCGTGGTCGGAAGCCACCGCGCCGCGGTGGCCCAGGCTGCCGAGACGTGGGGGAGCACCGTCAACTCCGTACGGCAGTCCGTACAGCAGAATGAATCGTTGTACGAGAATTTGGAGGTCGTGCTCGATTGCAGGTACGAGATCGGCGACCCAAAACTGCACCCAAGCGGCGGTGGATTCTTCAACATCGGCGATGAATTGCCGGAAGACGACCTCCAATCCGGTGGGGCGCCGAAGCCGGGCGCGAGCATCTGTTTGGTCAGCCAGCTCTCGTTAGGGGTCGTGTCGCAACGAAGTGAGACCATCCATTTCGTGAGCCAGGAGGGAATGCTCCGACTCGAGTGGCAGGGGACGAGCACGGGTTCGGACAAGACTGTTCGGTCGTGGCATCGGACGGTCCTCTTCGACGGGAGCGCGACTCGACTGTACGACGAAGCGGCGATCGACCGTTCCGACACCGCGTCGGCCATCAT
>JBDRTC010000151.1:0-2587 GCA_043824335.1 Planctomycetota bacterium
CCACGCCGTCGAAATGGCCCCGCTCGACCATGAAGGGCCGCGGGGCGATCAGGGCGGCCATCTCCGCGTAGTTGAACGTGCTCCCCAGGTCGAACTCAAAAATCTCGTACTCGCCGGTCCAGACGTAACAGTAGCGGCCCGCCGTGTTCGTGGCCGCGTTCTTCCACACCCACTCGTTGAAGTCGGCCGAGCAGATCGAAAGGCAGTAGTCGGTCACCAACGCCGGGATCCGCATCGCCGACTTCCCCCCGTAAGAAAGCCCGTAAAAGGCGATCCGGTCGGGATCGACGTAGGGCAAGGTCTGGAGCCAATCGACCATCTGCTGGTGCTGGGGCACGATCACCGAGAAAAGGCTCTTCTTCAACGGGTTCATCTTCCGCTGGAGCGTGCGGAAGCGGTCCTTGAAGAGGTACAAGTTCTGGGGGGCGAAGGTGACAAAACCCCGCTCGGCCAGCTTGGCGGCAAAGTCGTGGTACGCCGGGTTGTTGCCGGTGATGATGTCTTGCGGCCGGCCCTCCAGCCCGTGCTGGCAAACGACCACCGGCCGCTTGTCGCCCGGCTTGGCGTCCTTGGGCACGAGCAGGACGCCATAGGCGATCACGCCGGGCCAGACGTCCATCACCACGTCGTAGCCGGTCCACGTCGGCTGGTCGTACGCCTCGACCTTGCGGGAGCGGACCTTCGGCTCCAGCAGCTCTTGCTCAAAGCGCCCGACCACGTCGTCGTAGAAGAAGTCGCGGTACCACTCGATCCGTTGGCTATACTCGGCCAGCCGCTTTTCCGGCTCCTCGATCTTGCGGAGCGAATCGGCGTCGAGCTTTCCGAAGAAGTCCTTGCGCACGTAGGAGCTTTCGCCCAGGAGCCACTGGTTGTGCCGGACGATCTCGTGCACCTGGCGGCGATGCCGGGCCGCCGGGTCGGTCTGGCCGTGGTGTGCCTTTGGGGCGGAACCGGCCGCCGCCGGCTTGGCCCCGGGCGAAAGGGCGTCGAGAAGCGCCCCGAGCGACTCGGGCGTGCCAAACGGCCCGGCGCCGTCGCCGCTGGAGACGAGCCTGACAGGCACGGCCGTCGGGAGCCCTTCGACGAGCCCCTGGGCACGCTCGACTTCCCGGCGGACGTCGTCCAGCTTGGGAGTCGTCAGCCGACCGGGCCCTCCGGGCGTCTTCTGCTCGGGCACGACGACCTCGGGCCCTTGGGCCGCCTCCACCACCAGCGCTCGCGGGGCGACCATGGCGGCCAGCTCCGCGTCGCCAAACTGCTCCAGAAGCCCGAACACGTTGCGATAGATCGGCTCCCTCCAAACGCCTTCGCGGGGCTCGAAGTACCCGCTTATGCAGGCCGCGTCGATTCGGGTATCCAGCGCAGCGGCGTGGAGGGCAAGCACTGCCCCCTCGCCCCAGCCGATCACGCCGATCTTTGGGTCTACGTCGCCGCTCTCGTGAGCGAAGAAGTCGACCCCGGCCAGGACTTTTTGGACTTCGTATCCGATCAGGTGCCGGCCCAGCTCGAAGGAGGAGCGGTAGAGGAACTCGCGGTTGGTGACCTGGAAGCGGCGCTGGGGCGAGAGTTTTGGGTCGATGTCGAACGGCACCACCTCGTCGCGATTCACCAGCACCGGCACCAGCACCCGGCAGCCGCTCTCGGCCAGCCGCCGGGCGAACTGCCACTCGGGCGCAACCCCCTCGGCAAGCCCCGCGATCATCTCGGGGGTCTGGTCGGCGTCGGGAATGGCGACGATGTCGGCGAGCTTTTCGCGGCCGTCGGGCACCAGGAGCAGCCCCTCGCCGTGTACGTCGGCAAAGGCGGGCCAGCGTACGGCGAAGACCTTGTAGCCGGCGCCCTCTCCCACCAACGGCGGCCGGGCCGTGGTGCCCAAGAGCTCCAGGCCGTCGAAGGGGACCCGTGCGTCCCGCACGCCGAGAATGTGGGCCAGCCTTTCGCGGTTGGGCTCGATCGAGGCGTTGTACTTCTCCGGCGACGAGGTGTCGCGGTTCCAGAACTGGGCCCGCCGCTCGACCGATTTTTCAATCTCGCCGAGGAGGAACCGGTCGACGCCGTCGACCAACTCCGAGGCGATGTCGCCCTCCAGCTCTAGCGCGGCAGTGCCCGGCAAAACGGCCGGCGACGGCTCCGCGGCCTGCAAGCCCGCCCCCAAAGCCAGAGCGAGTAACGCCACAGCGGCAACCATCGGAACACGGGCGGAATTCATCGTGGGGCTCCTTTCCTTCGCGGAGAAAACGGACGGCACGTACCCGTGGCAGACCCCTGCCACGGCCGACCATCTTACCACGCGGAATGAAGCGCTGCCATCGGCGGGGCGGCGGAGCGGCCGTGAGAATCCCGCAGATCTGGCGAGAGGAGAAAATGTGGAGCACCGGACAGGTGCCACTGGCGTCTCGCCAGTGCTTGGGCTTTGACACTGGCGAGACGCCAGTGGCACCCACCGCGCGGCTGTTGAGAAGCCGCGTGCGTCTCGCTTCGCTCGACACACCCTACTGGGCCGTGTCCGGCGCGCATCGTGCCCGGCTACGTCACATAACCGGCGATGAAGTCGATGGCGTCGCCGACGGTTTGGATGGTCAGGGCG
>JBDRTC010000152.1:0-2042 GCA_043824335.1 Planctomycetota bacterium
CGTCCTCGGGGGGCGCTTCCGCCGCGTCCGGGTCCACCACGTGGACGGAAGGCTCCAGCCGTCGCCGGGTTTGGGCCAAGCGGTCCAGGGCCTCCTTCTGCTTTTCCAGGTGGGTGCCCTCGGTGCCGTACTTCTTGATCAGCACCTTGACCTTGTCCGACGGCTGGGCCCCCACGCTCAGCCAATAATTGATCCGCTCGCCGTTCAAGCGGGCCCTGGCGTCGACATCGGGGACCATCGGGTCGTAGGTGCCAAGCTCCTCCAGCGCCCGGCCGTCACGCGGGCTCCGCGCGTCCATCGCGCAAATCCGATAGAAGGGGCGATGTCGCCGGCCCAGCTTTTTCATTCGAATACGAACTGCCACGTATGACTCCTCTTACTCCTCGTGAAAGTGTGATCTGGGTCTCTTTGGGGTTTTCAAACTCTTGCTTGTCCGTCTTGAGCTTAGCGCGGCATGGCCGCAGCCAACTGAGGGTTCAGGGTTTCGGACTTTCGTGCCGACGTCTCCCAGTCACAATGAACGACCGGCATGTCTGCTTGCAGCTACAATAACCGCCCGAAGCAATATTCTGAACCCGGAACCCTCTGAAATCGAAAACTTCGCGTCGTCCTCGGTCAAATCTTTCAAGGTGTTTCTTGAATCCTCTACTGGCACAAAGCGCCCTCGGACGGGCTACTTCCTGGCTTCCCGCTTGCGCCGTCGAAGCTCCTTGTCGCGGAGCTTCTTGATCTTCGCCTTCTCCCTGGGGCTGAGCCGCTTTCCGGTTCCCTTCTTTTGCTTGCTGAACTTTCCGCCCGGGTTGGCCATCGCGGTCTTCCCGAGTTCCTGCATGGCCTGCATTCGCCCCTTCATGCCCATCCCCGACATCTGTTTCATGATGTCGGCCATGCCGTCGAACTGTTTGACCAGCTCGTTGACCTGGTGAGGCTCGACACCGGCCCCGGCCGAAATCCGCCGGCGGCGGCTTAAGTCGATCACGCGGCTGGGGTTGCGTCGCTCCTCGGGGGTCATCGAATCGATGATTCCACGGAGGCGGCTCATTTCGGACTCCGCGTCGGCGTCGCCGATCATGTCGCCCATTTGGCCCATGCCGGGGATCATGCCCATCAGCTTGTTCAACGGCCCCAATCGGCCGGTCTGGTCCATCAGCTTGCGGAAGTCGTCCAGCGTGAACTCGCCCTTGCGGAGCCGCTCCTCCTGCCTGGCCATCTCCTCCTGGTCGACCTTGCGATGGGCCTGCTCGACCAGGGTCAAGACGTCGCCCATGCCGAGGATCCGGCCCGCCATGCGGTCGGGGTGAAACTCCTCCAGGGCGTCCAGGTGCTCGCCGGTGCCGATGAACTTGATGGGCACGCCGGTGACCGCCTTGACCGAAAGCGCGGCGCCGCCCCGGGCGTCGCCGTCGAGCTTGGTCAGGATCACGCCGTCCAGCTCCAGGGCGTCGTTGAAGGCCTTGGCGCTGTTGACGGCGTCCTGGCCGGTCATCGCGTCGACGACGAAGTAGACTTGGTCGGGCTCCACGCGGCGGTCGATCCGGGCGAGCTGGTCCATCAGCTCCTTGTCGACGTGCAGCCGGCCGGCCGTATCCAGCACAACCACGTCGGCCCCCATCTCTTTGGCCTGCTTCACCGCGTGCTGGCACACCGCGACCGGGTTTGTTGCACCCCGCTCCGTGTAGACGGGAATACCCAGGCTCGCGCCAAGCTGCTCAAGCTGGTCGATTGCCGCGGGACGCTGAAGGTCGGCCGCCACCAAAAGCGGCTTGCGCTCGCGCTCATGGAGCAGGCGCCCCAGCTTGCCGCAGGTGGTCGTCTTTCCCGAGCCTTGCAGGCCGCAGAGCATGAGCACCGACGGCTTGCCGCGAAGGTGCAGCGAATGGTCGACCGGCCCCATCAGCTCCACCAATTGCTGGTGGACGATCCCCACAAGTTGCTGGGTGGGGTCCAACGCCTTGAGCACCCGCTCGCCGGTCGCCTGCTCGGTGACCCGGGCCATGAATTCCCGGACCACGGAGAAACTGGCGTCGGCCTCCAAGAGGGCC
>JBDRTC010000153.1:0-3016 GCA_043824335.1 Planctomycetota bacterium
GATTTCGGCCTTCCGGTGGGCGGGGGCAATCCCGGCGACGCCACCTACAACGTCAATACCGAGGTTTCGCGGACGGTGGTCCCCGCCTTCCTCTGTCCGTCGGACAGCAACCAGCAAGGGCTGATGGCGAACCGCTCCAACGTGCCTTCGGGCGGTGGTGGTTCCGGCAGCGACAGCCGGGCGATTACGAATTATAAGGCATGCGCCGGCAGCAACTGGGGATGGGGCGATGCGGTCTGCCGGCACAGGTATGTCCGCGGCGGCCACTGGCCCAATGACTGGAACGGGCTCGACCGGGGCAACGGAATCATCATGCGCAACTACAACAACTACCGGCAAGCCTGGATACGGTTCGCTGAAATCGAAGACGGCACCTCCAACACGTTTGCCGTCGGCGAAGCGGTCCCCCGGTGGTGCACCCACACGTGGTGGTGGTGGTTTAACGGCTCCACCGCAACCTGCGGCGTCCCGTTGAACTATGTGTCGAACGCCATCCGAACCGACCCCGCACGGACTTTGGAAACCCAGTGGACGGATTGGCCGAACAATTACTCGTTTATGAGCCGCCATCCCGGGGGAGCGAACTTCGCGCTATGTGACGGCAGCGTCACCTTCATTAGCGACACGATCAATATGACCACGTACCGCATGTTGGCGAATAGAGGAGACGGGAACCCCGTCCAGGCGCGCTGAGACGAAACGGAGTCGCACGATTCGGGAAAGACGTAGCGTGGGTCGAGCGCAGCGAGACCCGCGATGGTGGAATTCACCTCTCGACCGGCACGGCGTGGACAATCGTGCCGGTTCGCGAGTAACCAGAAGTGTTCGCAACGGAGGGGTCGATGATGACGTGTCAACAGGCGACGCGATTGGGGCTAGGTGTAGTGCTGGTGCTGGTCGGCGTGGTTGGCTGCGGTAAGCCAGGCACGGCTCCCACCGTGAAAGTTTCCGGCACGGTGACTTACAACGGGGAGCCGGTGCAGGGAGCGAGCGTTGCCTTCATCCCCGAGAACGGGCGACCGGCCTCGGGAACAACCGACGCCTCGGGTAAGTTCACTCTCTCGACGTTCGAGTCCGGCGACGGCGCCGTACTGGGGAAGCACACCGTGACGATCGCCGAAACCAGCGAGGCCCCGAGCGGCGAGGGCGAGGTAGACTATTCGATACCGGATGAGAGCGCCGCACGCTTTCCGGCGAAGTACGCCGACCCGAGCACGTCCGACTTCACGGCCACCGTCGAGAAGGGCGGTGAGACCGATTTCACCTTTGACATGACCGACTGAGCAGGGTATCAGGCCAATATTGTTGAAGGCGATCTTCCGGAAGCGAAACGTGTCGTTCTTCGTAAATCGCGAAACGCCGTTTACGCCAGCCGTTCCGTCCATTTCCTTTCGATCGCCAGAAGCTCCCTGCGTTGGGCCGGGGAGACGACGGTGCGCGTCGGCAGCGCGCGCAGCTCGGCGATGCGGGCTTGGGCCTCGTCGAGGATCGTCGGGCTCCCGTGGGACTCCCACGTGCCTCGGGGGCGGCGATCGGTCACGCGGGGGAAGTAGTACTCGCTCTTGAAATGGGCCAGCGTGTGCGGATGCTCCAGATACTTCGCCTTGTGGCCGAGTTCCTGGATGAGGTCGGTGGCCAGCGTTTCGTCGTCGACGCGGATCCCTTGCTGGGCGCGCTTGAGCGCGCCGGCCACGTCGTTACCGATCACGGCCATCTCGAGCGACATGCACTTGGTCGACTCCAGGTTTCCCACGCCCCAGACGATGCTGGCGCGGCTCAGCACGTGGAGCATTCCGGTGATCACGTTTTCGTAGCCGGCCGCGGCGTCGGCCACGTGGCTTTCCGTGCCCATCCAGGCAGCGCTGGGGAGCCCATGAAAGGCGGCGATCTCGGCGCCGGCGGCCTGGAGCAGCCCGTTCTCCACGCCGCCGGTTCGCATCACGCTGGTCTGCATGTCCATCACGTGGGCGAAGCCCATGTTGAACACCAAGGGCCGGCCCGGCTCGAGCGCCTGGCAGATCACCACGCCGCTCATGGCTTCGGCGTTGCCGACCACCAGCTCGCCGGCCAGCGTGGCCGGGGCGGTCACCCCACCGGCGGGCTCGGCGTTGACCATCATCGGCACCCCATGGCCGGAGCTGTCGCGGAAAGCCGTCAAGGCCAGTTCCGACCATCTGAGCGGGCTCACGGCCGTGTAGCCGAGGCTGAAGATCGGGGCTTCGGCCAGCGATCGGCCGTCGGCCAGAACGTGGCCCATTTCGATCATGCCTTTGGCTTCGCGGGGGTCGTAGATGCAAGGCCGAACGTGCTTCAGGCAGTTCTCGGAGATCAGCCGCATCCCCACCAGCCCGCGCACCGGCGGCGGCACGTCGTCCAGGCACGTGCTCACCATCGCGTGTAGGTGCTCCAGGCCGTCGACCACGTGCACCAGATCGACGAACCGGCCGGTGTCGATCGGCTCGACGCGTTTATCCGTGGCCAGGTGGACCGCGTTTCCGGTCCAGAACACGCTCGGCCCCCGGGCGCGGAGCACGATTTCTTCGCCGCCCAGGCTGGCCAGCTTCACCTCCCGAGGGCACTGTTTCAAGGCGGCGTCCACGACCTCCGGCGGCATCCGCACCACGCGCGTGCGGCCGACCACCGAGCAGCCGTGCTCGCAGAGCAGGTCGACCACGCCGTCGTCATCCACCTGAACGCCCGTTTCCCACAAGACCTTCAGGCTTGCCTGGTTGATTTTCTCAATGTCGCGAGTAGTCAGGATTGACATGATGTTTCGCAGGGGTCAGAGGATAGGGGATAGAGGACACGGGACAGGGGACGGGGGAGAGGGAACAGGGAACGGGGAACGGGGAACAGGGGACAGGGGACAGGGGACAGGGGACGGAAAGAAGCACCTAATGGGCGACCGATAAATAACTTCGACCTCGGTCCCAAGCTCCGCTTGGGACCGCACTTCCGCAAAACAATGCTTCGCCGAGGCGCCCAATCAGGCGAAGCAGAGCTTCGAGGAGAGAGT
>JBDRTC010000154.1:0-2346 GCA_043824335.1 Planctomycetota bacterium
TCACCGTTCGACAACTCCACCACAACGACTCGTTCAACGGGTTGGCATCATCCTACTGGCTTTCGCCGGATCACTCAATGTGGACATCGCCAAGACAATCGGCCTGGCGCGAAAGCAAGTCGGCCTCTGGCGGCGGCGTTGGCAGCAGTCCTTCGAGGCGTTGGTGGCCATCGAGTGTTGCGAAACGCAAGTCGAACTTCGCCGTGCTATCGAGGACGTTCTCAGCGACGCCCCGCGTAGCGGTTCGACCGGCACATTCACCGCCGAGCAGGTGACGCAAATCCTGGCCGTGGCCTGCGAGCCGCCCGAACAATCGGGACGGCCCATCGATCGTTGGACTCATCGCGAACTGGCTGACGAAGTCGTCCGTCGCGGGATCGTGCCGTCCATCTCGGTCAGCCAGGTCGGCCGCTACTTGGCCCAGGCCGAATTGCAGCCGCACCGCAGTAAGTACTGGCTCAGCCGCCCCGCCGCCTCGTGGTTGCTGCGGGTGACCGACACGTGGCAATACGTTTGCGTTTCGTCGTAATGGGCCACCGAACGAAATTCCTTCCAGGCGTTGTCGGCTCCCGGCTTGGCCCGGGCAAGCGGCCCGCTCTTCCGACCGCACTGTCGACGCCGCTGGCGTACCTTTCGACGCCGCTGCTTCTTCTCTTGATCGGTGTTGGTCGCGGGGTAACTGGGGGCCAGTTTGGCGGGACCAGGGGGCCAGGCTGCGCGCGGTTGAGTCGCGGTGGAGGGGGGCAGGGTGGGCGGGCAACCGCAGGGACGGGTGGAAGAGCGGGAGTCGGGTGATTAAGGTGGACGGAGGGAGGGAGCGTGAGCAGGAGGGCGTAGCGATTCAAAGGCGTCCCGGAGCGGAGTAGGCAACTCCGCTGCCGGGACTTGACCTTCGGGAGTAGGCGCTCCCTTGGTCTGTGGTCCAGCATGATTTCTTTTCGCCGCGGCAGCAAGTACCTGCCCATTGTCGTGCGCGGATCTGTTTGTTGAAGGGGTGCGAGAAGTGGTTTTCCTCGGCTTCCAAGCGACTTGCCGACGCGGCGATCAACTCCGCGGCCCTTTTCGTCCTTGGTTGCCTTCGTGCCATACCGCCCGAGGTAAAAGTCGGTCCCGTCGATGGTGACGACGGCTTGCCCCGATCCCCGATGACGGCGGTACTTGGGTGTGGAATGGATGAGCTTCGGCATTGTGCGAACCCCCAATCTAGGTGCCATCAAAACGGTAGTCTACCGTTTTGCGCTCCGGATTTTGGGCCGCACCGCCGACCGCCGGCGGGTAAAGATTCGTCCAACCCGTCAATTCTCCTACCCAAGTTCACCAGAGTGAACGTGGGATTTGTCGTAACTTGTAGCTCAAAAACGAGTTGCTGCGAAACTGCCCAAATTGCCCAACGGGTTGGACGAATCTTTACGCCGGCGGGGCCGGCGGGTACATAAGTCTAATGTTCGGCGGTATTTAGAACGAATCGGGGCGACTGGATTTGAACCAGCGATCTCTGCGTCCCGAAAACACCCGATCTAACTCGCCAAAATGCACCAAAACCCGGGTTACAACGGCATTTCCGGTTCAACAGGATTCAGGGTGCGCGGGGTTGAAAAGGGCGGACATGCTGGTGTCTTCTGGAGTTGTGGAAAACGACTTCAGAAGGAGGAACCAGCATGTCCAACAGTTTACTGTACCATGGGTTCGGGGTTCGGGGCTACCACTACGAGAGGACGGAATATCGGTCAGGTGCGGTGACTTTCACGATTTCGCAGCCGCGGGAGTCGTATCGTTGCTCGCAGTGTGGATCGGAGGACGTGATCGGTCGTGGCGGCCATGATCGGCGGTTTCGCACGTTGCCGATCGGCGGCAAGCCGGTATACGTGGCGTTTTGGGTTCCGCGAGTCGAATGTCGCGGCTGCGGGGCCGTCCGTCGAGTCAAGGTCGGTTTCGCCGACCAGCGCGTGAGCTATACCCGGGCATTTGAGCGGTACGCCTTGGAGCTTTCGCGTTACATGACCATTAAGGACGTAGCCTGTCACTTGCAGATCAGTTGGGACGTGATCAAGCTCTATAATGACAAGCTCTCCGGCTTGCGGCGAGATCTCCACCGCCAGCTTACCGACACCATGCAAAAGGACGCACTGAAAGGCATCCGCTGGTTGTTGCTTAAACGCCCGGAACACTTGGACCCGGATCGCAAGGAGCCGGAGCGTTTGAACGAAGCCTTGCGACTGAACGAACCCCTGGCGATGGCCTACTACCTCAAAGAGGAACTGAACGAGATCTGGGAACAGGACGACGAGGAAGCGGCAGAGGCGTTACTGACGGACTGGATTCTGTATGCGGAATCAAGCGGTGTCC
>JBDRTC010000155.1:0-9019 GCA_043824335.1 Planctomycetota bacterium
CGTTGTGGCGGACGCGGTCCGCGCACTGGACGCGGAGACGGGCAACTTGCGGTGGTCGTTCCCCGCGTCGAAACCGAGGTACGTCGTCGCTGGCGACGACACCGTCGCACTCGTCCAAGGGCAGAGCCAGCGGGGCGAGGCCGTCGAGGCGGTCGTCTTGGACATGGCCACCGGCCAGGTTCGCTGGAAACGGGACGATCTTGAATGGCTGCCCAAAGTCACCCGAACCGTCTACCATCGGGGGCTGGTCGCGTTCGAGGTCTCCACGCTTGACAACGAGGGCCCCGACAATGCTCTCCACTTGGTGTCGGCGGCGGACGGGAAAGTCCAGCTCGACCATCCGTTTCTCCCTGGCATGAACCATCGACGCCAGGCCCGGGCGATGTTCGTCGACGACCGGCTCTGGCTACTCAACGGCGGCAAGGACGAGAGCGGCAAGAAGCTTCCCGTGCAGGTTTCGGCCATTGATTTTCGCACGGGCGACGTTCTCGTCACGCACAAGGCCGGTTTGACGCACTGCTTCCCGCCGGTGATGACCTCGCGCTACATGCTCTCCGGGGAATTCGACTTGACCAACCTGGAAACGGGAACCGTCGATGCGCATCAGATCACCAAGGCGGCCTGCGGTCCTGACGGCGGCTGGGTGCCGGCCAACGGCTTGATCTACGTGACGCCCAAGCACTGCGTGTGCTGGCCCATGCTCCGCGGCTACACGGCGCTGGCGCCCGAGCGCGCTTCCGGAGGCGTTGCCGACATGGACATCGAGCCGGCGAGCTTTCTCTTGGAAACGGGGGTCGAGCCGCCGGGTGAAGCGAGTGCGAGCGGCGGCGAGGATGACTGGCCGTGCTATCGGCACGACGCATGGCGAAGCGGCAGCACGGCGTCGGCGGCCCCGGCGGAACTCGGAACACTCTGGTCGGTCGATCTCGGCGGCGCCGCGCCGTCCGGTCCGATTGCCGAAGACTGGCGGGAGAATCCCTTCGTGAAGGGCCCCATCACCAGTCCGGTGATTGCCGGCAACCGCGTGGTGGTCGCTCGGCCCGACGCCCATGAGGTCGTGGCCCTGGATGCCGACAGCGGCTCGATTGCCTGGCGGTTCACGGCCAACGGGCGCGTCGACACGGCTCCGACACTTCACCAGGGGCTTTGTCTGTTCGGCGCCAAGAGCGGCTGGGTCTATTGCCTGCGCACCGACGACGGGCAGTTGGTCTGGCGGCTTCGCGCGGCGCCGCTGGAAGAGCAGATCGTCGCCTATGGGCAACTGGAATCGCCCTGGCCAGTGCCGGGGAGCGTGCTCGTAATCGACGGCGTGGCCTACTTCGCGGCCGGGCGCCAGTCGTTGGCCGACGGCGGGATCCTCATCTTTGCCGTCCAGCCGACCACCGGCAAGATTGACTGGGTCCAACGGCTCGACAGCGTGCCGCAACAAGGGTTCTACGAGTGCTCCGGCCTGGAGTTCGACAACTTCGACCTCCTCCGCCGTGAAGGCGAGGGAGTCGGCATGTCGCGTTGGGTCTTCGACCGCAAGACGGGGGCCATGTCGCTGGAGCGTTGGGCGGCGTTTGCAAAGCTCAACACCGGCGGCGGATCGGCGATGGTGCCGCAAGGATGCTGGTCGTACGCGCCGCGCCATCAGAAGCGAATCCCTTCGTACACTCCGCTCAGACCCCTGGTCGTCTTTCGCGACAACGCGCTCTTCGGCGGCTTGCAGGGCGCCTCGACCTTCTATCGTCGCGACTTCAACCTGGAGGGCGGCGAAGCGTTCGACGCCAAATGGATGACCGGCTGGGCCGCCGGCGGCGCCGCTCGCGAAGGCAAAGTCGCTTGGCGCAGCCACCGCTTGGTCGAAAAGGCCGCCTGGCAGGTCGACGTCTTTGGCGAAAAGACCAACGACCCGTCGATTTACGGGCTGGTTCTCGCCGGCGATCGGCTGATAGTCGCCGGGTCCAACGGAGACGTGCGGGTTCTCTCCACGGCGGACGGCCAACAGATAGCCTCGCAATCGCTCCCGGCACCGCTCTGGGACGGCATGGCAATCGCCGGCGGCAGGCTCTACTACGCCACCCGCGACGGACGACTGCTCTCACTGGGCAAGTGAGGGAAATCACTTGACGGCAGCGTATTGAGCCGATCAGTCCAGCGGCTTGATCCAGGAGATCTGCGTGATCAGGTTCTCCAGCGAGGCGAACGACAGAGACGCGTTTGTTGCATACGCCGGAGTGGAGTTGGCCGGAAAGGTGGCCAACGTGGCGTCACCCACCAGGAACACGTTGAAGTCTTGTCTCAAATTCTGGTAGCCGGCGGTCGTCGCCTTGAAGCACATGTCGGTGGCGTACCCGGTCAAGAGCACGTGCCGAATCTCGTGCTGTTTGAGAAAATCGCGAAGGGGCGGGTAGCCCTCGGAGTCGTAAATCAAGACGTCGTCCGGGTGATATTCGAGACTCTTGACCACCGGGATCGGCAAGTTCCAGAAGCCGGGATTGTTGTAGTGGTCTCCGGCGTCCAGGCCCGGAAACTGCCGAAAGTAATCGACCGCGGGCAGATTCTTGGAGAGCGTGAGCTTTTCAGGCAGTGAGCCGCCGTTGTAGTCGAAACCCTTCAGCTTGGCCTCCAGCTCCTTCTGGCCTGCGGCTCGCTCTTCGGCGGTCGGCTTTCCCCGAAAGGAACGGTAGAGCTTCTTGCGGATAGGGTCTTCGGCCCCAGGCTGGCTGTGCAACACCAGACCCATCCTCGGGCGCATCGACTTGACGAACGGGTTCAGCACCTTCGTGATGTGCTCGTGAGACAGGTGATTCTTGGTCGGGGTGCAGAAGTCGGCGCATCCGGCCGGCTCGGGACTCTGCCAGCCTTGGCCGTCGTCGATTCCCCAGGGATGGACGACAACGAGCGCGGTCCTCGACGACTCCAGGCGGTTGGGGATCTCGATGATCCCCCGCGCGTTGTACGACCAACGCCACGCCCGCACCGAAAGATCGGCGTTCTCGTCGACAACCAGCGGCGGGGCTTCGTAGCGGACCAGATCGACAACCGGTTGAACAAACTCCGGATGATCGGCCAGAAGCGGCTGGGGATCGTCGATCCGCACCAGCCGGTTTTCGTAGGTGCGCGTGGCCGGCGCTTCGTCCGCCATTGCGGCATCGGCGCCAAAAGATCCGATGCCGAGCGCGCAACCGAAGAAGACCGAAACCAACGACAGACGGAAAAGCAGAAAACGGCATGTCCTGCGCATGGGCGGTCTCCCCAAACGAGTGTACTCGACGCTCATTGCGGCGCGGTCTGTGCCGCGGCGGCCACTTCGGCGTCGCTGAGCGGGCGGTGGTAGATCTTCACGCCGGCAATGCGGCCGGTCACCTGGAACTCCGCCCCTGCTCTTGCGCTGTACTGGCCTACGCGAAGCTCGCCCGGCCAGGGCGCCGTGTTAAACGAGCCGATCTTTTCGGCCACCAGCGCGCCGTCCTGGAAGAGCCGGGTGGAGCGGCCGTCGAAGGTGCCGACGACGTGGATCCAACGTTTTTCGGCCGGCTTTCCGCCGTCGCAGTCGACGCCGCCGACGTGCCACCGCCAGACGCCGCCGATACTCTGCATGAACCAGCCGCCCTGGTTCCACTGGCCGCAACTGACCACCACGGGAATCTGGCCCGGCTCGTCGAACCAGACCCAGAACTCCACCGAGAGCGGCTGAGTGAGCGCGAAGTAACCGTGGTTCGGAAAGCTGACGTGCCCGCCCTGCGTCTGGTCGAGCACGCCGCCGTCGGGCTTCGCCGGACCGTCGAGCTTGCCCTGGAGCACTTCGCCGCCGTGGAGTAGCCCACGCACGTCCTGCTCGAGCGCCATGGTAAACACCGGCTCCCTGATGAACTTGGCGGTGGCCTCGGCCGGGCCGGTCGGCTCGCTCTCCAGACCCCGCCAGCCCAGGGCTCGAACCGTGTAGGTGTAGGGAACGTCCGGCTCGATACTGCCGTCGGTGAACGACGTACGGCGGATGGGCTCCGCGGTGATCCGTTCCAGTTCGGTGCCGCCGGCCTTGGTCCGGTAGATGTGATAGCCCATCACGGAAGCCGTGGGAGGCTCCCAGCGAAGCCGGATCGCGCTGGAGACGGGCTGGGCCGTCAGGTTCCCCGGGGCCATGGGCGGGGCCGGGGGCGGCACCTCGACGCTCGCATACGACGGCCGGCTCTCGCCCAGAGCGGAAACCAGCAACAAGGCATAGTGCTGCGGGCCCGCCGGCGCCTCGCGATCGGTGAAACGAGAAAGGCCCGTACGCACCAGTTGGGTGCTCTCATCGGGCGTGAAAGCCGGACTGGCCGAGCGGTGCAGCTCCGCCTCCAGGCCGATCGTGCCGGCCGACTGCTCCCAGGAGACGTGGACCACGCCCTCCGAGTCGAGCGCGGTCACCGGCGACGGAGCGACCTTTGGCACAGGCGGCGGCAGGAACGTGCGGCACGCGCCGGCGATCACCTGGGCCCCGGGCATGTCGACCCGCGGATCGGCCATGGCGTTTTCCCGGGCGTCGCGGAGGATCGAAAGCATCGCCTGGTAGTTTGGGTCCGCCGGGAAGGCGAAGCTCACGACCGGATCGCTCTCCGGCTCGTCCGGCACGCTTTCCCGCTTCGGGAACGTCTCCGGGGGCTGCACGGCGTGCGCGTAGCCCCGCCACAGCATGTGGATTCGCTGCCGCCGCGGGTCGACCTTGCGGTCGCGGCAGAGCGCCAGGCCGAACCCTTCGCCCTCCTTGGCCAGAGGCGCCCGAAGGATGCGGCTGAACTCGGGCTCCCTGAGGTTGATCCAGTCGTTCTCGAAATAGGTCGCCTTGGCGCCGTCGCCGTGGCAGCGGAGGCAACCGGCCACCTGCATCCGGGCGACCAGGGCGGCCCGGGTGCTGTTCCAGTCTTTGATGGCGCAGCCGCTTGTGGTGGCGTCCCAAGTGCCGTGGTAGAGGCCGTTCGTGTCGATCCAGGCCATCAAGAGGTCGCGCTCCGGCCGGGTGAGATCGGGGATGTATCCGTCGTGGCCGCTCACGAGGAGGTCGGCCAGCGGAGCAGCGCCGGAGCCGTGGCCGCGCGGCGCGAAGCGCTGCGACGACCAAAGCGCCGTGCCGTTCATGCAGTCGATGCCCGCGATCCAGTAGGCCACCAGTTGCGAGTCGCGACGGTTGGCGAGGTTCTCGTAGCTGATGTTAAAATGCTCGGTCCAGCCGCCGGAGAGGTCCATCCCGCCGGCGATTCCCTCGGGCCCGCCGTGGCAGCGGACGCAGCGCCTGTCGAGCACCGGCTGGACCATGCCGGGGTAGTCGACGTAACCGCTCCCCCACGACTCGGGCTCGAGCCGGCGGGGGGGACGCTCCAACAGATTCGGCAGTTGGCCGGCCGAGGCCGTGGTGCCGTACTTGTACTCGTGGCAGCCAATGCAGGAGCGGGTGGTGCCCGCGGCGGCCTGAACGAACGTTCGCATGCTCTGCACGATCCGCCCGTCGGCATCCAGCGCCTGGAGGTACACGGCCCGGCCGGCGGGCACCTCGAAGTAGGCCGAGCCATCCTCCTCCACCGGCACCACGCCGAGGAAGTTCTTCACGCTGAAAGCCAAAGCGGCGCTCACCAGGAAGGTCTGATTGTAGGGGCTGCCGCCCATGGTCGTGGAACTGACGCGCGAGGTCTCCTCGATCACGCGCAAGTACTTCACCTCGCCCCGCTTCACCCCCTTCAAGCCCCGGTAAACGTCTTGCAGGAAGAACCGCCCGGTGGTGGCCCGGCGGTCGACCGTGTCGACCAGAACGGCCGGACGCAACCGCGGCTTGACGAGCATGGGCGAGTGCAGGCAGATCTCCGGATCGGAAAGGACCGTGGTCCGGCGGCCCTGGCGATCGATCATCTCGATCACGCTCCGCTCCTGCCCCTCGGGCCGGCCGCTGAAGAGAAACACGTCGGGCGTGACCGGCCAGGGCTCGCAAGAGTCGCCCGTGTCGCAGGTGGGATTCTCGGGATGTTCGAGATTCTCGATCGGCTCCGTGCCGTTCTTGCCCCGGCGGGGATCGACCAGTGCGATCGAGCCGCGGGGCGTGGAATTGTGCTTGGCGAACGTGCCCACGACGAGGTGCGAGCCGGGCACGGGGCGGGCGTCGAGGATCGCTTCCGGGAAGACCATGTTGTTGGCGAAGAAGGCCGTCTCCTGGGTGCCGTCGGGGTTGGAGGTCCAAAGCGACTGGATCGTCAGCGCGTTCTTATCGACGTACTCCCAGCGGCCGAACAGGAGACGCCCGTCGGGCAGCACGGCCGGATCGAACTCGTTGACGTTGTTGACCGAGATCGGGTGCATGTCCGAGCCGTCGGCGTTCATCACGTGGAGGATGGCTACGCCCGAGTTCGCACAAGGGACCAGTCCGCTGGGTCGCGTGGAGAGGAAGACGATCCGATCATCGGGCAGGTAGGCGGGATAGACGTCGTGCTGCCCCCCGTGCGAGCCCTTGTAGCATTCGCACGTGCTCGTCGGGTCGCTCACGTTCCGAAGGCCGCTCCCGTCGATGCCGATCTCGAAAATGCTCGTGCTGCCCGACGGCTCGCCCTTGAAGGTGAAGAGCACCTTGGTGGCATCCCAGGAAAGCTCCGGGTCGTCGTAGACGCCCACGCCCAGGGTCTCCGGCGTGGTCGGGTCGATCAGGGCCCGAATCTTCCACTCGCTTTGCGGGGCCGACGGGTTTTCCAGCACATAGATGCCCCCCCCGCCTGGCGGCCACTTGTAGTAGGTGTCGTAGATGTGGATGCCGCTGTAGGAGTGCCGCTTGGTGAACAACAGGGGCGCGTCGAGTAGCGCGAGCATCGCTTGCTCGCCTTCCGGCGATGCGGCGACGGACGGCGTGCCATCCGCCATCGCTATTCCGCAGACCGCGCCCAGGACCAAACCGCTAATGACAAGCATTTTGACAATTGAAGCGAGGGTTCTCATGACATCCTTCCGTATCCACCAGGTTCGCCCGGTCTTGGGCACTTGCTCAGGCCCGCCAAACGCTCTCCAGTGTACTTGGGAGCCCAACGAGCCGCCAGACGGAGCGGCGGGCCCGTTCGGAGAAGGGAATTCTGGGGATTTTAGGGGGATTGTCACCGGCCGGGCAACTTGCTAGCATGACCCCGTCCAGTCCGCCCAGTCGGACTCTTTTGGCCAGGCCGTTTGTTTTCACAACCCTGATAGGTGGGAGGTCTAGCGATGTTGCGGAGATCCATTGTCCTGCTCGTGTGCGTCGGGTTTTCGTTTCTGCTGATGGCCGAGGGGGCGCTGGCCTTCGGGCACCATCGCGCCACGTGCCGTCCTGCGACATGCGCTCCGGCGACGTGTGCTCCGGCAGCTTGTGCTCCGAGCACGTGCCGGCCCAAGGTTCAGTACGTTGAGAAGACGGTCATGTGTCCCACTTACGTGACCGAGAACCGCACGATCCGGACGGTGGAATGCCGGCCGGAGATTCGCGAGCGCAAGGTCACCGAGTACCGGCAGGTGTGCGAGACGAAGATGGTCGAACGGACCTCGACCGTGATGGTGCCTGAGCAGCGGACCAAGACCGTCGAGTGCGTCGTGAACGTGCCGGTGTGGAAAAACGTCACCAAGGAGTACACGGTGATGGTTCCGCACTGCGAGAAGCGCGAGGGCACTCGAAAGGTCTGCAAGATGGTGCCGGTGACCCAAAAGCGCAGCGTGGTCGAGGACCAGGGACAGTGGGAAGAGCGGCCTTGCCCGGCCCCGAAGACGTGTGCCCCGGCCACGTGCGCGCCGAAGACCTGCAAGGTTTGGGTGCCCAATTGCGTAAAGAAGGAAGTGGAAGTCACGTGCATGAAGCCGACTTCGGTAGAGGAGCCGTATGAATACACCGTGACGGTCTGCAAGCCGGAAACGCGAACCTGCACGGTCCGCGTGCGCGAGTGCAAGCAGGAGGTCCGTACGCAGAAAGTCTGTTACACCGTTTGCGTGCCGAAGCAAGTGACGCGGAATTGCCCGGTGACCACGGTCAAGTGCGTTCCGGTCCAGCGCGTGGTCCGCACCACGGTGATGGTTCCCCACGAGGTGGAGAAGGTGGTGCCGGTCTGCTGCGTGAAGATGGTGCCCAAGACGATCAAGGTGCCCGTCTGCTGCCCGCCGGCCCCTTGCCGGGAGCGATGCGGCCCGGGCTGCTGAGCAAGAGGTCCTGGGTCGCGGGCGGCAACTCGTGGCCGTGTACGAACGACGTGTGGAAGATCGAGGTGCCCGACGCCGAGCTGCGAGAGGCATCCAACTGACACGGGCCGGAAGGCTTGTGCAACTCCGGCCGGCGACGGCGCCCCGAAAGGGAGATCATGGAAGGAGAGGCGCGGAAACGGATCGAGGAAATCATCGGCGGAATGAGCTGTCCGAAGGACTTTAGGTGCGCGAAATCGGGGTTTGAGAATCTCTGCCGGGCGGAAGACGTCGGGCTGGAGCATCACCTCCGGTGTCTCGACGGCACGGCTTATCAGTGCAAGTTCTCCGTGATTCTCGACAAGCGGTATTTTTGTGTGTGCCCGTTGCGCGTCTACCTGGCAAAGCACGCTGGTTCTGGCGATCATGGCCCCAAGGGGCTGTAAGATAGTAACTGGAGTCTTGCAGAATGGCCTCGTGGCCTTCCCGCGATCGTCACTTCCCGGTCGGGCTCGCCTTTCGCATTCCCATCTGGACCAGCCGGACGGCGATGTAGGGACCGAGGAAGAACAGGAAGGTGCACATCTTGGTGCATGCCAGGCCGTAGTAGTTCATCACGTCGAAATCGTGCTCCGACAGATCGAAGAGTCTGGAATGAACCTGGTACGCCCAGTCTCCGACCACGAGCAGGGACGCGAGCCAAACGAGGTAACTTCTCAATAACCCGGAGGGGAACACAGGTCCAACCCCTTTTCCGAGCAGGGCGTTTCCATTTTCTCCGAATTTCGGGCGCGTCCGCAAATCACCCGTGATAGTCGCTGGCGGGAACTCCGAGCAGTTTGAGGATTCGGAGCTGGAGGTCGGAGAGTTCGCTGACAAAGAC
>JBDRTC010000156.1:0-5909 GCA_043824335.1 Planctomycetota bacterium
GGGCATTTCGGTCTACGAGGAGAAGCGGCAAGATCCCTCGTGGGGCCAGTCGATGAACGCCGGCTACCGGCAGATGGTGCTCGAAGGCGGCCTCGTGCCGGTCAGCGGCCTAAGCGGCGCGTTTCTCGATCCGCCCAGTCCGGCGCATTTGGAGTTCGCTTATTATGAAGCGTCGCTGGTCGTCGAGTATCTTGTGGAAACCTACGGCCTGGAGACGGTGAAACGAATCCTGACTGACCTCGCGACCGGGGCTTCGATCGACGTGGTGCTTGCGCGACACACCGTCCCGCTGGCGGAGCTGGACGACAAATTCTCCGAGTTCGCCAAAAACCGCGCCAGCGAGCTTGCCCCGGAAGCCGATTGGCAACCCCCGGAGCTTCCTCCCAGCGCGGACCTCGCGGCGATCACCGTGTGGAACGAGCAACACCCCAACAACATTCCCGGGCTTCAACTCCTGGCGCGGCGGCTGGTCGAGGAGAAGAAGTGGCACGAGGCGAAGGAGCCGCTCGCGAAGCTCTTGTTGCTTTATCCGGAGAACATCGGGCCCGAGAGCCCGTACTTGCCACTGGCCAGGGTCCATCGGGAATTGGGCGAAACCGAGCCGGAGCGGTCGGTGTTGGAGAAGCTGGCGGCGCTGGATGCCGACGCCGCCGAGGCGAACCTGCGGCTGGTTGAGCTTTGCGAAGCCTCGGAAGATTGGAAGGGCGTGGCCGCCGCCGCGGAGCGAATCCTGGCAATCGACCCCTTGATCCGCACGGCCCATCGCAGCCTGGCCCTGGCGGCCGAAGCGCTGGACGACCCGGCCAGGGCGATCCCGGCCTATCGGGCGCTTCTCAGGATGGGCCCCGTCGATCCGGCGGAAGCGCACTTTCGACTGGCGCGGCTGCTTAGCGGGGAAGGCGACTTGAAGTCGGCCCGGCGGCAGGTGCTTCAGGCGCTGGAAGAGGCGCCTCGATTTCGCGAGGCCCATCGGCTACTCTTGGAGTTGGTCGACGGGGCCGAGGGCAAAGCCGGCGCGCCCGATTCAACGGAACCGGCCGGGAAGGAGCCGCCGTGAAGAAACACCGCTTCCTGATTCTGGTGCTCCTCCCTTTTCTGGCGGTCGCCGCCGCGGTGGGCGTGGCGCAGCGCCGCGGCGATCCCTACGGCGGCCGCGTGCCCGACCGCATCGGCGTGCCCGAGTGGCAAAACGACCCGGAGTTCGAGAACGACGTGTTCACGTTCGTGCGGATCCTCTACACGTCGTACGGTGGGAGGGGGGATTACGGGGGCCCGCGTCACGGCGGGGGCTGGCGCACCGATTGGCCCGCCAGCGATTTGAATTTCTCCTTCCGCTTGCAGCAGCTCACGTCGCTGAAGGTCGATCCCGAGCCGAGGTACATGCCGCTTGCAGACCCGGAGCTGTTCGACTACCCGTTCATCTATATCGTGGAGCCCGGGGCGCTTGTTTTCAGCGACGAGGAGGTCGAGATCCTGCGACGTTACCTGGCCAACGGCGGCTTCCTGATGGTCGACGATTTCTGGGGCGAGGAGGAATGGTACAACTTCTACACCGAGATACGCCGGGTCTTCCCCGACCGGGAGCCGCAAGAGCTTCCTTTGGAGCACCCGATCTTTCATTGCGTTTACGACCTGAAGAAGAAGCCGCAGATTCCCAGCATCGGCCATGCACAAGGGGGGCGCCACTCGGGCCGCACCTGGGAGCGCCCCGACGCCGAAACCCCCCACTACAAAGCGATCTTCGACGACAACGGCCGGATGATGGTCATCATCTGCCACAACACCGACCTGGGCGACGGCTGGGAACGCGAGGGCGAAGACCCCTGGTACTTCCACGAGTTTTCGGAAAAGTACGCCTACCCCCTGGGGATCAACATCGTGATGTACGCGATGACCCATTAGGAGCCACATGTGACGACTCGTATCGATTCCTACGAACTCGAGCAAGAGGTTGTCGAGCGGATTCGCGCCAGCCGCGATGCGATCGACGCGGAACTGTCGAAGGTGATCATTGGCCAGAAGGAGGTGACCACGGAGCTTCTCGTCACGCTCTTCGCCGGCGGGCACTGCCTGATTACCGGGGCCCCGGGGCTGGCCAAGACGCTGATGGTCCACTCCATCGCGCAAATCTTTCACCTCAAGTTCCAGCGGATCCAGTTCACCCCGACCTGATGCCGGCCGACATCACCGGCACCGAGATCCTGGAGGAGACCACCGGCGGGCATCGCCGGATGCAGTTCGTCAAAGGGCCGATCTTTGCCAACGTGCTCTTGGCCGACGAAATCAATCGCACGCCCCCCAAGACCCAGGCCGCGCTTTTGGAGGCGATGCAGGAGCACCAAGTGACTGCCGCGGGCGTCTGCTACCCGCTGGAAGAGCCCTTCTTTGTGCTGGCCACGCAAAACCCGATCGAAATGGAGGGCACCTACCCGCTCCCCGAGGCCCAGTTGGATCGCTTCATGTTCAACGTCGTCATCGACTATCTTCCGGAAGACGACGAGGTGGCGGTCGTCGCGCAGACCACGTCCCGAAAGCCGGAGCCGATCGAGGCGCTGTTTACGGGCGACGACGTCCGCAACTTCCACGAGGTGGTGCGTAAGGTGCCCGTGGCCGAAGACGTGGTCCGCTACGCGGTCCGCCTGGCGGCCGCCAGCCGACCGGGACGCAACGGCTCCCCCGCGTTCGTCAACGACTGGGTGAGTTGGGGGGCCGGCCTCCGCGCCGCACAGTACCTCATCCTGGGCGGAAAGGCCCGCGCCCTGATCACCGGAAACTCCCACGTGAGCGTGCGCGACGTGCAGGCGCTCGTGCACAGCACGTTCCGGCACCGAATTTTGGTCGGCTACCGCGCGGAAGCCGAAGGCGTGACCGTGGAAACCGTGATCGACCGATTACTGGAAACCGTTCCCGCCCCGGGTGCCTGATGGCTGGAACCGATCAACAACGGGGATGAAGG
Source organism: Planctomycetota bacterium (assembly GCA_043824335.1). GTDB lineage: Bacteria > Planctomycetota > Planctomycetia > Pirellulales > Thermoguttaceae > JBDRTC01. The sequence goes on from JBDRTC010000156.1 coordinate 2,957, forward strand.
ATGAAGGATGAAGGATGAAGGATGAAGGATGAAGGATGAAGGATGAATTCAAAAGAGCGAGAACGAAGCACGAAAGTGACACCGCGAGGAGGTAAGTACACTCGCCATTGCGCGTCCTCCGTTGATCCTTCATCCTTCATCCCTCATCCTTCATCCTTCACCCCTCATCCTTCATCCTTCATCGACCCGGTGGCGCTGATGCGGATCAAGAGCCTCGAGCTTCGGGCCAAGGTGGTCGTCGAGGGTTTCGCGAGCGGCCTGCACCGCAGCCCCTACCACGGTTTTTCCGCCGAGTTCAGCGAGTACCGCCAGTACAGCCCCGGCGACGACCCCCGTTACCTCGACTGGCGGCTATACGCCCGAAGCGACCGTTACTACATCAAGCGGTTCGAAGACGAGACGAATCTCCGCTGTCATCTGTTGGTCGACATGAGCCGCTCGATGGGCTACGGCTCCGGACCCTACACCAAGGCGGAGTACGCCAGGACGGCCGCGGCCACGCTGGCCTACTTTCTCTCCCGCCAGCACGACGCGGTCGGGCTGATGACCTTCGACGAGAAGATCTCCGAGTACCTGCCGCCCCGGTATCGGCCCGGGCACCTGCACCGCTTGATGCTCTTGCTGGAACAGCCCCTCTCGGGCAAGGCGACCGACCTGGCCGCCCCGTTGGAGCAGATCGCCGGCACCGTGACCAAGCGGGGCCTGATCGTGCTCATATCCGACTTGTTGACGCCCATCGACACGCTCCAGACGCACCTGGGCTATCTGCGGCTGCGGGGGCACGAAGTGGTGGTGCTTAGGGTACTCGACCGCCGCGAGCAAGACTTCGCCTTTGGCGATCCGGTGATGTTTTCCGACCTGGAGTCGGGCCGCGATCTCTACGTCGACCCCGCCGCCGTCCGCAAAGAATACCTCGAACGCTTCGGGGAGCACGCGTCGCGGATTCGGCGGGCGTGCAACACCCTGGGCATCGACCTCTACGAGATGACCACCGACCGGCCGCTGGAGCTTGTGTTGCTCGATTTCTTGAACGCCCGGTTGCGTCGGGGGCGGCAGATCGCCCGGCGCGGCTTCGCACGGCTACGGGGGAAGGTATGAGTTTCCTCACTCCCCTCTACATCGCCGGGTTGCTCGCGGTTTCGCTGCCGGTGGTGTTTCATCTCATCCGCCGCTCGCCGCGCGGTCGGTTCGCTTTCAGCTCGTTGATGTTCCTGTCGCCTTCGCCGCCACGTTTGACACGGCGAAGCCGCCTGGACAACCTGCTCCTCTTCCTGCTTCGCGCGGTGGCGCTCGGGCTCTTGGCGCTGGCGTTCGCCCGGCCGTTCTTGCGCGAGTCGGCCCTGTTCGGGTTCGACCCGATCGAGGGTCTAACCGTGGCCGTGCTCCTCGACACCAGCGCCAGCATGCGGCGCGAGAATCTTTGGGGGCAGGCGCTGGTTCAAGTCGACCAGGCGCTCGACGACCTTGGTCCGGGCGACGACGTGGCCCTGTTCACCTTCGATGCCGACGTAGTCGCCCGGGTCCAGTTCAATGACGCTGCGGGGGTCGGTCCCAAACAGCACGTTGCGGGCGTTCGCGCCCGGCTGGGGGGCCTTGCGCCCACGTGGGCCCAATCCAATCTGGGCGAGGCGTTGATCGCCGTGGCCGAGGAGCTTCACCAGCGCGGCGAGGCTTCTTGGACACAAGACGCGGTCGCCGAGACGGTCCGGCAGATCGTCCTGGTGAGCGATCTCCAGGAGGGAAGCCATCTCGACGCCCTTCGCACGTACCAGTGGCCCAACGACGTGCAGCTCGAATTCCGCACCGTTGCCCCGGCGGCGACGTCGAACGCTTCGCTCCACTTGGCGGCCGATCCGGGCGGCGAGCACGGGCAAGAACCCCAGGCACGCCTGAGAATCCGCGTGGCCAACGATCGTCTCTCCAGCGCCGACCGGTTCGAGCTTCGTTGGGAAAGCGAGAATCCATTGGCCCGTCAGCCGTCAACTGAGCAGTCGGGTGCCACTGGCGTGTCGCCAGTGCGGCCGCGAAAGCACCGGCAAGATGCCCCTGCCACCCCACCCTCGGTCGTGGATGAACCTCCAGGGTCTTCAGCCGAGGACCCGGTCCGCGTTTCCGTCCCGCCGGGGGAGAGCCGCGTGGTTCGGGTACCGTGCCCGGCGGAAGACTCGGCTGCACGTTGCCTCGTGCTCTCGGGCGACGAGCATCCGTTCGACAACACGCTCTACCTGGCCCCGGTGAAACAAGAGGAAGTCACCCTCCTCTACGTGGGGAGCGATGCGGCCGACGATGTCCAAGGGCTCCGCTACTACCTCGAGCGGGCATTCCCCGAAACGCCCCAACGTAAAGTGCTTCTGGTTGTCCGAAAACCGGATGCGCTACTCACGCCCGATGATCTCGGCGAGGCCCGCTTGATCGTTGTCGGCGAAGCGGTGCCCGAGGAGCGAGCGGCCCAGCTCAAGCAATACATCGCCGACGGGGGCGCCGTCTTCTACGTGCTCACCGACGCGGCCGCGGGCGAGTCGCTCGGCAGGATCATGGGCATCGAGGAGCTAATCACCGAGGAGGCCCCGACCGACGACTACGCCATGCTGGGCGAGCTCCGCTTCACCCATCCGCTCTTGGCCGTCTTTGCCAACCCCCGCTTCAACGACTTCACCAGGATCCACTTCTGGAAGCACCGCCGCGTGAAAGTGGACGACGTCGCGGGCTTGGACGTATTGGCGCGATTCGACAACGGCGATCCCGCGCTGTTCGAGCAAAGGCACGAGAAGGGCCGATTGCTCGTGCTCTCAAGCGGCTGGCATCCCGACGACAGCCAGTTGGCCCGCTCCTCGAAGTTCGTCCCCCTGGTGTCCCGCGTGTTGGAGCAAAGCGGCAGGGCCGATACGGTGCTCCCCCAGTACGAGATCGGCGACCGCGTCGAGCTGGGCGCTTTGGACGAGGCTTCCGCGCC
>JBDRTC010000157.1:0-31426 GCA_043824335.1 Planctomycetota bacterium
CCACGTGCGTCCGCTATCGCGGGAGCTGCGGGCGTGGATGTTCCGATAGACGGCCTCTTCGCGGTCGAAGGTCCAGAAGACGGCCAGCAGCGTGTTGTCGGCCAGCACGCTGAGACGCTGGTCCCAATAAAAGACCCGCGCCTCCGGATCGGCGGCGACCCGGACGTGCTCGGGCCAGGTGCGGCCCTCGTCGCGTGAGAACATCAGCACCGAGGCGTGGTGCCACGTCGAGGTGTCGAGGTAGGACTTGTTCGTCTCGAACTGGAGCGCCCATTGTCCGTTGGGCAAGACGAGGATCGGGCCGGTGATCGGCGTCGGCACGTTGAAGGGCGTCGTGTCGGCCCGCGTTGGTTCGCTCCAGGAGCGTCCGTCGTCGTCGGAAACGGAGAGGAAGATCCGGGAGTCCAGGAGCCCCTCGGTCTGGTCGTTGAAAAAGGGGAGCGACGGGTCGGAGGCGTCGACCCAGTAGAGCGTTGCCACGAGCCGGGAGCCGCCCAGCGCGGTCACGTGTCCGGCGCGCCAGTCGCCGCGTTTGCCGCCAAGCTCTTGCTTCGGGAACGGCTCGACGGGCGCGGACCACGTGGCGCCGGCGTCGTCGCTCGACGAGAGGAGCACTCGCTGGGGATAGGCGTTCTGCTTCCTCGGGGCCGTGCGGAAAACCGAGAGCCAGCGATCGTCGGCCAAAGCGCAGACGTCGTGAAAACACGCGCTCTTACGATCACTTCCCTTCTCGCCCTGAAAGACTCTCCCGCGGCACTGGATCTTCATGGAGCCCCCTTCACCGAGGCGCGCGGCTTGAGCAGGCGTCGCGACCAGAGCGCCAGCGACAAGGCGACGACCAGGCTCAGGGAGCCGGCGGCGGCGTGCACGGTCGTGGTCACCGCCTGCAATCGGCCTTCCGCCACCACCGTGTACACCATCGGCCAGAAATATTCCCGAAACCAGAGGGGCCAGCCGAGATTGGTCACCCAGGTGCCGGCCCCCAGAAGAAGCTGCGCAACAAAGAGCGCAACCAGCAGTTGCGCCCGCCGGACGACCATCGCTTCCGTGTTCACCCGCCTCGCGACGTGGACGAAAAGCCACAGCACCCCCACCGCGATCAGGCCCGTCGCGATCAGCTTGAGCCAAACCCAGAGGACGAACCAACCGGGCGCGTCCAACAGCGAGACGTGCCGCAATGGAACGCTGAGGACGATCTCCACGTAGAGGGCCAGTACGCACACCGTTGCCAGTCGGTGGAGCGGCCGGGCCGCCGGATGCGCCTGGGCCGGGCCGCCCTGCTGCCAGCGCGTGGAGGTCAACGCGACCAGCGCCGCCGTGAGGGCGAAGAATAAGGGTCCGGTCGAGCCGTGCACTTTCGCCAGCACCAGCTCGTCGCCCCAAACCCGCAAACCGCCGAGCACGCCCTGAAAAACAACCCCGGCCACGGCGGCCACGGCCAGCCAACGCATCCACTTCCGCGGATCGAGCCTCCAGAGCGTCACCGCCAGGGCGATCGTGATCAGCCCCACGGCCTGGGCGAGCATCCGGTGGCCGTGCTGGAGGAACAAGTCCCAGTCGGCCGCCAGCCATTTTCCGACCGGGTAGAACCAGGCGCCCTCGGTCGTGGGCCAATCGGGGACGGCCATTCCCGCGTTGTAGGTGGTCACGCTCCCGCCCACGTACAAAAGGAAAAACGTGGCGCACGCCAACACCCAGGCCAACCGGTGGGGCCAGGGACTAATCGGCTGCCGGGTCGTGTTGGGCTCGCGGCGAATCAACGGTCAAACACCGGAAGGCTTGGAGGGACGACTTCTCGAATCGGCTCTCAGTGTACCACGCCCCTATCAGAACGGAACGGGGCTCTCTCTCACGCACCGGAACGCCACCGACGGCGTCCGCCGGGCAACAACCCGGGCATGGGGCCCCCAAAGGAGGTTGGCAGCCGCTCTTTGGCAAGACACTTGCCAATGCGGCCGCGCGGGGCATCGGCCGTCGGCGGCGAACTCCGGCGGAGTGACGGCGTTGGCGGTCGGCCGTGGTCGTTCGCTCCGGGATCGGCCGCTTGCGTTCCCCCAAACGGCGTGATAACGTAGGGCTCGTTGACCCCTTGTCCAACAACTGCTAGAGGAGGTTCGCGATGTCGCGCCCTAGAGTCTTCGTACCGGTTCTTGTCCTGTTGTTCGGAGGGATCCTCGCCGGCGCCGCGCCGCTTCAGGCGGCCGACCAGGCCGAGCTGAAGGCGTTTTTGGACCGCGAGATCGTCGGCTCGGTCCTGCCGATGGCCGAGGTGCAGCGGTATTGCGACGAACGCGTGCCGCGCATGCCCGAGGTGAGCTCGGCCGCCGAGTGGGAAGCGGAGGCCAACCGGATTCGCGCCGAGGTGCTGGAAAAAATCGTCTATCGCGGCGAGGCGGCCAAGTGGCGCGACGCGCCGGCGAAGGTCGAGTGGCTCGACACGATCGAGGGCGGGCCCGGATACCGGATCAAGAAGCTCCGCTTCGAGGCCCTGCCCGGCTTGTGGATCCCCGCCTTACTCTACGAGCCGGAAAAACTCTCCGGCAAGGTGCCGGCAATTCTGAACGTGAACGGGCACGTCGGCGCCCCCGGGAAGGCGTACGTCCCCAAACAAATCCGGTGTATCAACCAGGCCAAACGAGGCATGCTTGCGTTGAATCTCGGATGGATCGGCATGGGACAGCTCGGCTCGTCCGGCTACGGCCACTACCGCATGAACCAGATCGACCTCTGCGGAACCAGCGGACTGGCGCCGTTCTACCTGAACATGAAGCGCGGGCTCGACGTCCTTTTGAGCCACGAGCATGCCGATCCCGCGCGCGTGGCGGTCACCGGCCTTTCGGGCGGAGGGTGGCAGACGATCGTCATCAGCTCCCTCGACACGCGCGTGACGCTGACCGACCCCGTGGCCGGCTATTCCAGTTTTCGCACCAGGGCGTACCATCTCAAGGACCTGGGCGATTCAGAGCAGACCCCCAACGATCTGGGCTCGATCTGCGATTACGCCCACCTCACGGCGATGATGGCCCCCCGGCCCACGCTCTTGACGTTCAATCTGCACGACGGATGCTGCTTCGAGGGGGAGTATGCCCTCCAGCCGCTTTTGGACGCCGCCAAGCCGATCTTCCGCCTCTACGATCGTGAAGACTCGCTTCGGTCGCACGTCAACGACGATCCGGCCGGCGTACACAACTACGAGGTCGACAACCGCCAACAGCTCTACCGCATGCTGGGCGACTTCTTCTACCCGGGCGACGCCGCGTTCGATCCCAAGGAGATCCCCTCTGACGACGAGGTGAAAAGCAAGGAGGACCTCCTGGTCGAGTTGCCCGAAAACTGCGAGGATTTCAACACTCTGGCGCTCGCCCTGGCGAAGAGTCTGCCCCGCGAGCCGGACTTGCCCAAAGAGAAAGACGCGGCGCTCAAGTGGCAACAGTCGCGGCGCGCGAAGCTCGGCGAGATCGTTCGGGCTAAGGACTACGAAGTCCACGCGATCAACTCGGGCGAGGAGGAGAAGTCGGGCGTGAAGGCCACGCTTTGGAAACTCCAGATGGGCGGCGCCTGGACCGTGCCGGCCGTCGAGCTGGTCCAGGGCAATCCCGAGCGGACCGCGATCCTCGTGGCCGACGGCGGGCGCTCTAGCGCCGCGGCCGACACGGTACGGCTCTTGGAGTCGGGCCATCGGGTGGTGGCCGTTGATCCGTTCTTTTTCGGCGAGTCGAAGATCGCCCAGAGGGATTTCCTGTTCGCGATTTTGGTGGCCGGCGTGGGCGACCGCCCGCTCGGTTTGCAGGCGAGCCAGGTGGCGGCCGTGGCCCGATGGTCGATGGCCCAGCACAAGGCCGGCCCGATCACACTGGTCGCCCGGGGACCGCGGTCCAGCCTGTTTGCCCTGGTCGCCGCCGGGCTTGAAGAGCAGGCGATCGGCCGGGTGGAGCTCTACGGCTCGCTGGGAAGTCTCAAGGAGATCATCGAGCAGAATTGGTCGGTCAACGAGAAGCCCGAGCTGTTCTGCTTCGGTCTCTTGGAGGCGTTCGACGTCAAACACCTGGCGGCCCTGGTCGTCCCGCGGCCCGTCGAGCTGCTCGACGCCGCCGATCGGGCCAAGACCGAGCTGGCCGAGCTGGGTGCATGGTACGGGATCCTGGGAAGCGAGTTTAACCCGCTTCGGTAGCGGCGAAGCCAGGTTGGTAGTTCGTAGGTTATGCTTCAGCATAACAAATCGTGCGTGGAGCCTGTGAGTGGATCGCGATATGCTGAAGCATAACCTACTTCGGAAGACAAGCGATCGGCGATGACTGAGAAGAAACCACAGCCGAGCCAAGTCCGCGCGGTGCTGCGAGGGCTCGGCACGCTCGCGGCGGCACTCGGAGGCGGCGTGGCGCTTTTGGCCGCGATCGGCTACTTGTTCCCCCAGCATCAGGAGTCCCGGGTGCTCGGCACCGCGATCGGCGTCATTTCGCTGGCGATGATGGGGTGGGCCGCCGCGGGCATCTGGCTCGTCATCAAGGGGATTCTGGGCCTCCGATGAGCCGCACCCCGCAGCCGTTCTCTTCGGGAAAGCGAACCCGGCCGCGGTCGATGGTGACGCCGGTGGCGATGTCTTCGGCCAACAAGAGCGCGCCGTCCATGTCGACGTAGTCGAGCATCCCCAGAAGCTGCGCGATCGCCGAGATGCCCACGCTCGTCTCGGTCATGCAACCGACCATGGTCTTCAGGCCGAGCTGTTTCGCCCGGGCGAGCATCCGCCGCGCCGGCGTAAGCCCGCCACACTTGACGAGCTTGACGTTCACGCCGTGGAAGTATCCGCTGCAGGCGTCCACGTCGGGCTCGACCTGACAGCTTTCGTCGGCAATGACCGGGAGCGCGGATTTCGCAAAGACCTCCTTCATGCCCTCCCAGTCGCCCGGCTCAAGCGGCTGCTCGATGAACTCGACCCCGAGCAGCTTGAGGGCGGCGGCGTTGCGCAGCGTCTCTTCCACGCCCCAGGCACAGTTGGCGTCGACGCGGAAGACGGCCTCGGTATGCTCGCGCAAAGCCCGGACGATCTCGATGTCCTCGGGCGTCCCCAGCTTGATCTTGTAGACGGGCCAGCCGGCAAACTCCCGCATCTTCGCGACCATCACGTCGATCGAGTCGATCCCGATCGTATAGTCGGTAACCGGCAGGTTATCGAGGCCGAGGCCCCATAGCTTCCAGACCGGCTCGCCGCGCAGCTTTCCCCACAGGTCGTGCGCGGCGATGTCCACCGCGCACTGGGCGAACGTGTTCAGCGCCAATTGCGGGCGCAACTCTTCCCAGAGATCGGCGGGATCATCGAGCGTTGAGGACTCCAACCGTGGGCAGACCCGCTCCAGCGCCGCCGACATGTTTTCGATCGTCGCCCCGTAGTACTCGTTCTCGCCCGCCTCGCCGTACCCCTGCACGCCGTCCTGCTCCAGCTCGACGACGAGCGTCCGGCTCACCGTGCTCGAGCCGCGGGAGATGGTGAAGACGTGACGGAGCGGCAAGTCGAATTGGTGCAGGGCGAGCTTCATGACGATGCGAGCTGCCGCTTCAGATCCAGCACGGCTTGGACCAGCTCCTCGGGGCCGTCGCGGATTACGTCGCACGTGGGGAGCCCCGTTCGCTTGCAGACCTTCTCGCGTTCGGCGGCGGCTTCCTCCTCGGAAAACTTGTAGCTGTTGATCGAAACGCCGATCACCCGGCAGGGGTGCATCACGTTGGCCGACGCCTCGTAGTGCTCGATCAACCGCTCCAGCGAAGGGAGCGCGAGCGGCTCCATCCCCCCGATCATGGTGCGGCCCATTTCGTAGCAGGCAATCAGGCCGTGGGGCATCGCACCGTGCAACAACCCCAGGGTGACGTTGGAGTACCGGGGATGGAAGAGGCTTCCTTGCCCTTCGATCACGATCACGTCGTGGTGTTGATTGGCGCGGACGAGCCGCTCCGCCGCTCCGTTGAGGAAATCGCAGATCACCCGATCCACGGCGCAGCCTTCGCCTTCGACGAGGATGCCGGTCTGCCCGGTGGCCACGAACTTGGCGTCGACGCCGGCCCGCTTCAGCCCTTCGGCCAGCTCGACGGCGGCGACCATCTTGCCGCAACTGCAATCGTTGGCGATCGTTTGGATCCGCAAGCATTCCGGGCGGATTCCCTCGCGGCTAGCCACGTCGTGCTCGTTCGTCATGCGAACGTCGACCAGCTTGACGCCGTGCTCCTTGGCCGCCCGGGAGAACTCGGGGTCCTCGTTGAGGAAATCGTGCAGCCCGGAGACGACGTCCAGCTTTCCCCGGATCGCTTCGAGCACAATCGGCCGCCAGGGCTTGGGGATCTTTCCGCCGGGCGGGGCGATGCCGATCAACAGCGCGTTGGCCTCGGGCGCGTCGGCGACCGAGCCCACCACGGGAATCTCGCCCCCCAGGCCCAGCACCTCCTGGCAGGTCTTGCCCGCGCCTTCTCGGTCGAGCACGGCCACCACCTGTTCCGGCCGATAGCGGATCACGCAAACGGCCGTCTTCGCGGTGTGCCAGTCGTTGTACCCGTCGGTCAGGATGATCATTCGTCGAGGCGTTGTCATACGCCCAGCGTATCGCCTCGACACCGCCGGATCAAGCAGGGAGGGAAGAAAGGATGAAGGATGAATTATGAAGGATGAATGAAAGAGGAGCAGGTGGCGGCGGACCGTTCCTTATTCATCCTTCATCCCTCATCCTTCATCCTTAAACTTCGACGACTCCGAGTTCGTGATAGGCCGACTCGACCGTGTCGGCGTCGATCTGGGCGAGGTTGCGGCCGGCGCCGGCCAGGAGGGCCAGATCGGCCAATTGATTGATGCGGCGGGGGATGCCTTCGCCGAGCTGGTGCAACCGCTCGACGGCCGAATCGAGAAACACGGGGGCCTCCCGGCCGGCCCGGGCCAGCGAAGCCTTGAGATAGTCCTCCGTGTCGGCCGGCTTCCAGGGCGCAACGTCGACCCTGAGCTCGGCCCGCTCCAACAAGGAATCGCCCAACCGGCTGAGCCTCTCCTCACACGCGGCCAGGACGATCGTCAGCCGGGCCTCGGGCGAAGGATCGAATTGTGCCAGCCGGGCCACTTGGGTGAGCGTCTCGCCGCTTGCCCGATCGGCATCGTCAAAGAGCAAGGCCACATCGAGTTGCTGATACCGGTATTCCGTAATTCGGTCGGTGACCATCCGCAAGAGCGAGGGAAACGCCAGATCGCAGCCTGGGTTCAGGCCCAGCTCGCCCGCCAAGAGCCACAGCATCTCCGCGCGGTCGACGCCCAGGAGACTCACCTTTGCCACGGCCAGCCCGCGACCGCGAAGCTCGCCGGCGAACACCTCCAACAAAAGCGACTTGCCGCTCCCCCGCGGACCGATCAACAGGCCCAGACGACGACGATAGTCGACCAGGAAGTGCAATCGGGCCAGGGCCTCCTCGTGGGTGGGGCTTTGGTGGAAGCACCTGGGATCGAGCTGGGTCCTGAAAGGTGTCTCGTCGAGACCCCAGTGTGAGTGGTACATTGGATAGCGTCCCCAACGGGTCGATGCCGTATCGCTTCTCTCTTCGGTACGGCTCGCGGGAAACTTTATCTTGAATATTCAATCCAATCCGCAAAGTCGATGACCGAGCGATACTTCACCGAAACCCCCATCGCAGGTGGGGCTGCGACACTCGCTGGGCCCGAGGCCCATCACTTGGCTCATGTGATGCGAGCGGGCCCCGGCGCCCGGGTGGTGTTGTTCGACGGGAGCGGGTCGGAATTCACCGCCCAAGTTGAACGCGTGGGCAGGGCCACGGTCGAACTGACGATCCTCTCCCGGCAGGAAGTCGATCGGGAGCTGTCGCTGAAGCTGACCCTGGGCGTTTCCGTTCCAAAGGGGGATAGGCAAAAGTGGCTGGTCGAAAAGGCCGTCGAGTTGGGCGTGAGTCGACTGGTGCCGCTGGTCACCTCGCGATCGGTCGCCCAAGCGGGCCAGAAGGCGTTGGGCCGCCTCCGTCGGACCGTGATCGAAGCCTCCAAGCAGTGCGGCCGGAACCGGCTGATGGAACTCGCCGAACCGGAGACATGGCCCGATTTCATCGCCGCCACCCACACGGCCCCTTGCCGGTTGCTGGCCCACCCCGATCGCCCGGTACCCGGAAAGGGGCAATCCGCCTCGGACGCGTCGTTTAAGGCAATCGGCGTGTCCGACGTCGCCGTTCTGGCCGTGGGCCCCGAGGGCGGCTTCACGGCCGACGAAGTTTCCCTGGCGACCGCCTCCGGCTGGCAGCCGATCGACCTTGGCCCCCGCATTCTGCGCACGGAAACGGCGGCGATTCTGCTGGTCGCCCTCGTTGTTCAACGCACGCGGAAGACGTGACGGACGCACTGCCCCAGTTGGTGCGGCAGTTGTACTGCCGCACCTCCGTTGGGGAGGATAGCTTCGCAATCCTGGCCTACGGGACAAAACCGCTTTGCGGCTTGCTCGCCCACGACAGTCTTCAACGCAGAGCATCGCCAAGAGCAGGTTCCCTTGGCGGAAGCCTGGAGACAATGGAAGGAACTCGTTAGTTCGACTGTCTGACTTCACCCCTGCCGGCTTGCCCGGCAGGTGAATCAGTTTGAAAGGCTAAGAGGCCGTTCCTCCAAACCACCTCCCAATCCCCTCTTCGCCGGAGCAGGCGGCGAAGACGGGATGGGGAGGTAAGTGGCGTGATGAGCGGTCGTGTTAGCCGTTCAAACATCGGCTCCTGCCAGACGAGCTGGCAGGGGGCCAGCACAAAGTCAGACAGTCGAATTAGAGAAGAACGAGTTTCTTGTCCGCAAGAACACGCGTCAATCCTTAAGCTGGAACAGCTTCGAGAGCGCCTCCAGGAGCGTGCTGGGGATGCCGTGGCGGGACTCGTCGCGGAGGGATTCGAGCGGTGGGTGCATGAGCTTGTTGACCAGCCGGTCGAACGCCTGCTGGATCTCGGCCCGGGAGCGGTCGTCCAGCTCGGGGAGCTTGTTGAAGAGGCGCTCGAGCTCCGCCTCCTTGGGCTTCTCCCAGCCTTTCTTGAGCTTCCGGATGACGGGCCCGGTCACGCGGTGATGGAGATCGGCCATGAAGCGGCGCGTCTCCTGCTCGATGATCCGCCTGGCGGCGGGCAGCTCCTTGTCGCGTGCCTTGCGGTTCCGGTCGCACGCTTGGCGTAAGTCGTCGATCGAGTAGAGATAGACGCCCGGCTCGTCGCCGACGGCCGGGTCGAAGTCGCGGGGGACGGCCAGGTCGAGCACGAACAGCGGGCGCTCGTACCGCGAGCCTTCGATCGTGCGGAACTGGTCGAGGGTGACGATCGGCTCGCCCGCGCCGGTGGTGCTGATCACCAAGTCGGCCGCGGCCAGCGCTTCCAGGAGGCGGTCCCAGGGGATCGTCCGCCCTTGCCAGCGCTGGGCAAGCTCCTCGGCCCGCTGGGGGCTGCGGTTGACGACCGTCACGTCGCGGGTGCCCTGGTCCTGGACGTACCTGAGCGTCTCTTCGGCCATCTCGCCGGCGCCGATCACGAGGGTGTTCTTGTCGTCGAACCGCTCGAATATCTGGCTGGCGAAATCGGCCACGGCCACGCTGGGGATGCTCACGCGGCGCTCGTGGATCGCCGTTTCGCCGGCCACGCGCCGAGCGACCTTCAAGGCGGCCTGGAAGAGGGCATGCGCCAGGGGCCCCGTGCTGTTGGTTTGGGTGGCCAGCTCGTAGGCCTGCTTCACCTGCGAGAGGATCTGCGGCTCGCCCACCACCATGCTGTCGAGACTGGAAGCCACCGTGAACAGATGCCGCACGGCCGCTTCGCCCGCCATCTCGTGAAGATGCCCTTCGATCTCGCTCGGCTTGAGGCCGTGGAACCGCCCCAGGAATTCGGCCACCGCCGGTCGGTTTAGCGTTTCCGCGGTTTCCGTGGCCATGAACAGCTCCACGCGATTGCAGGTCGACAGGAGCACGGCCTCCACCTCGGGAAACTCTTCCCGCAGCCGTTCCAGCGCGGCACACGTCTGGTCGGGGCCGAAAGCCAGCCGCTCCCGCACGGAAATCGACGCGTTGTGATGGCTCAAGCCGACGACCTGCACCTTCATGTCGCGTTCCTCCGCGATGACGGAACGGAGTAGGCAGTAGGCAGTGGGCAGTAGGCAGTGGGCAGTGGGCAGCGAATGTTAAGGAATGGAGAGCGGTTAGTCGGACTGAGAGAATGTTCGCACAGTGCGGGGTGGGCGGAGTCCAGAAGGTACAGGGGTCCCGGTCCAGCGGTTTGCGGAAAACGGCTTGGAGCAAAGCCCTGAACCCTGAACCCTGAACCCTGAACCCTAACTTCCGAACCCTGAACCCTGAGCCCTGAACCCTCTCGCGTCTGTTTCCCTCCGTCTCGCTTCGGGCCTCCGTGCCGGGTGGCGCCGAAAAGCATCAGGGCCAGGGCGACCACGAGGAAGACGAAGCTGACGATCGTCAGAAAGGCGACTCTGCGTCCTTCCCGGGCCGGCTTGTAGAAAAGGCGGATGCCCGCCGAGACTACGAGCCAGAGGAACATGACCAGCGTGCTGAGCACCACCGGGTCGTTCCAGGTGAGGCGTTCAGACTCGCCGCCATGCTGGATCCGGTTGAGGACCATCCCCGAGAAAATCCCTGCCCCCAGCGTGAGCAACGCGACGGCGATCGTTCGGGTGCTGGTTCGCTTGAGCCATTCGAGGCTCGGCAGGCGCAGACCGCGGCGGGGAGGCAATTTGTGCTTGAGCCGATAGGCCTGCCAGAGATACATCACGCCGGAAGCAAACCCCACGAGCAAGGCGACCACGGCCAGCAGGATCGACGTGCCGTGGATGACGCCCCAGACCTGCGAGGCGGGCTCCCGGGCGAACGGCTCGGGATCGGCCAGGAAAGTCCCCGCCCCGATCAGCCCAAGGACCAGCGGAAGGATGAACAGCCCGAACGCGGTGTCCGGGTGGTAAGCGGTTAGGTAGAGGTAGACGGCCACGAGGGCCCAGGCGGCGACCAGGCACCAGTCCTGGCTGCTCGACAGGGGGGATCCGGTCGCTTCGACGGCCCGGTAGTAGAGGTACACGGTGTGGGCGAAGAGCCCCGCCCCGGCAAAGCCGAGCATGATCGCGCCGCGAATGCCGCTGCGAAAGAAGAGCCGCGTGATTTCCAGCGCCAGCGTCACCGTGTAGCTGGCGGCAAAACAGAGAATGCTTACGCCCGAGAGCATGAGACCGCCCAAAATCGAGTCGAAAGTGGTTTGTCACCGCCGAAGCCGGCCGCCGTTTTGCGGACGTCCAGACTATAGACAGGATAGCAGAAACGGCTCTCGGGAGGATGTCCCCCGTGCGAGCGGCCCGAAGAAGGGGAGGAGTCGCGATGGCCGGAGGCGACGCCCGCGGCCGGATCACCGAAAGGGATCGTCCGCCGCGCCGCCGGCGGGGGCGGCCGGCTGTGCCGGGGCCTGCGGCTGCTGGGTTGCGTTCTCCTCCGCGGCCGGCCCTTCCGCAACGGGCTCCGGCGGCTGCCTGTGGCGGATCGGTTCCGACAGTTCCACCTCGTGCAAGCACTGGATCAATCCGGTCTCGGTGGCCAGGTAGATGCGGTCGGTTTGCGTGTTGAGGAGCTTGAAGTCGAATCCCTCGGCGCCAATCGCGTCGAGCCTGGCGCCGCTTGCGGCGCTGAGGCTGAGGACGCGATTGAGCTTGTCGGCCACGTAGACCCGGTCCTTGCTGGCGGCGATGAACTGGGCCACCTGGTACGTCGACCATTTTTCGGCGCCGCTCTTCGCGTCCAGACAGTACAGGGTGCCCGGCTGCGTCACGGCGTACACGCTCTCGCCGATGGCCACGGGCGGTTCGAGGATGGGCTCGGACGTGGAGAACCGCCACAGCGAGTTTCCGGCCTGTTCCGTGACGGCGTGGACGAAGCCGTCTCGCGAGGCCGCGAAGAGCACGCCCTCCTCAGGCAGAATGTTCGGATTCGGCAGCGCGTACGCAGGCTGGGCGGCAATCCCGGCTTCGGTCTCCAGCCGGTAGCGGACCGTAAAGTGGTTCTCCAGCCGGACAACGGAGCCGACGAACAGGAAGCCCCGATCCGTCGGCCAGACCACGTATTGTTCATCTTCCGTCCAGCGGGTGACGATCGGCTGCACCAGCGACCGGCCGAACGACTGGCAGGCCAACGGGGGAACGTATTCCTGGCTGAGCCGGATTCCCTCGCGCCGTTCGGCTTCCTGCTCTTCCTCTTGCTCGGGCGTGGGGTCTTGTTGCTCACGGATCAAGCCGAGCTCTTCCAGCGGGTCCTTCATCGGCTCCAGAACGTAAGAGTACACCAACCCACCGACCATGGGCACATACACCCGGTCCTGGCTCAACGCGGGTCCGGCGCCGGGAACGCCCTCCAATTGGGTCGTCCAAAGCAGCTTGCCGTTCAGTCGGTTGAGCACGTAGAGATAGGATCCGTTAACGACCCCGACAAAATACGCATTGGCCCCGGGGGCAAGGCTGGGATGCCCGCGCCGGCCCACCTGTTCCGCCCAAAGGGTCTGACCCGTTTCGGCATCGATGGCGTGCAGCACGGCCTGATCGGTTTGGACAAAGAGTGTTCCCGAGTCGAGCATGATGTAATCGACTCGCGCCCGGGCGCGATCCAGTTGGATCTGTGTGAACCAGGGCCGTTCCAGTCCGTGCTGCCGGGCCACGGTTTGGGGGATGATTTCGCCGCGTCGGGCGGCAAACGACCGGTCGCCGAGCAAAAGCGTGCCGATCAACGCCAGGACGAAGAGGGAGGATCGCATCATGGACGGCCCCCGAATGGACGTGTGGCTGCGCCGGCACCCGGGCAGAACATCCCCGAGGCCGACAATTTTTGGAAGAAACCGGTCGTTTCATGATACTAAGGAAACGCCCGAAAGGCACGCAGAAAACCGCTCGGCAGCGGGAATGTCGCGTCGGGCCGTGGCGAGCATCCGGTCCTTCGGGGGGGGCAATGCGGATACTGGACAGTCGCCCGGGCGGGGCCTAACATGTCTGGGGAGGATAAGCCGGCCTCCAACGGCCGTCCCCCCCGGAGAGAGAATTGATGGATCTGGACCACCTGGGCCCCGAAGCCTGGACATGTCTGGAGGAAATCGTCGGATACCTGAACTTTTCCTCCGGGGCAGAGGACTCCCGGTTTCTCGCGAACCTCAACGCCCTGTTTGGCGAGATCCAGGCCCGTTTGGACGAGGACCGGACGGACGGCCAGGCCCCCTCGGAAGGCGAGCCTGCCTGGGCCGCCCTGGAACGGCTCGTTCGGGCCGGATTGGACCGGCTCCGCGGCACGTCGGAGGCCTTCCGCCAGACCGAGCAGGCCGACGCGGCCCTGCGGCTCGTGTTCGACGAGGCCTTGCCCGCCTATCGCCGTCATCATCGCGATCTGCTCTTCCACCAGACCGACCAAGCGTTGTTCCAACCCTTTTTTCTCGGCCGGGTGTGCGAGGCCGTGTTGGCCGAGGGCGCGCCCTGGGACGAAACAGACCGGATCGTCGAGGGGGCCTTGCGACGGCTCAACGACTTCCTCGGCCATCGGCCCGTCGCCGTGCTCGAGACCCGGCAGAAGCACGAACCCTACGCCCACGAACGCGTGCGCCCGATTCCGCTCTACATCGCCGGGGCCGGGGTGGCGGTCGGCCAATACCACGACGTGATCTCGCAAACACTCGCGATCCTTCGCTCGACCGATCCATCGCTTTTGGAGCGGGCGTGGTTCGACCCGGAACTGCTCGACGAGCTGGCGCTGGACCCCCGGGCCTACGATTTCGACCATCCGGTCAATCGCCGCCCGAACTACCACTTCGGCGGCTGGGACCCGCATCACCTCGACAACCAGGGCCGCTACCGCCGTTTTGTTTTGCACCAGGTGACCCTCGACGCGCTATCGAGCCGGCTGGATGAGCGCGGACGCTTGCCGCGCGACGAGGTGTTGTTCGAGGCGGCCGCGGTGCTGGCCGGCACGATGTTGATGGGCTCGGGGGTCACCGGCAGCGGCCCCGACTCGCACGACTCGTCGACCACGTTGGCCACGCTCTTGCCGGTGATCGCCTCCTATCGCGACGCCTTCTACGAGCTGCTTGTCGCCCAGCTTCCGGACGCCCACGCCCGGCGGCTCCGCCCGGAAGCAGCCGCCCTCCACCAGCCGTTCGGCGGGGCCCGGCAGCACCTGAACCAGGCGCTGGCCCGACGCCGCGCCGAGCAGTTGCAGCACGTCCACCTCGCCCGGCTCTTCGCGCGCATGGGCTACACCGAGGCGGCCGAGCGACAATCTCGCGTGGTTCCGGTCGCTTCGGCACGCGTGCGCTGCGAGATCGACTGCCGCTTAAGCGCCGCGCACCTGGAGATCGACCGCGGCCGGCTCGATTCCGCCGCCGCGCTTTTGCCGGAAATCGAGGACCTGCTCGCCCGCGCGATCGACTGCGGCGCGCTGGTCGACCCCTGGAACATCCTCGGGTTCGGCGGGCAGTTCAGCCTCTTCCCCGCCGTGGAAAACAGCGTCCACGACCATCGGATCGACGAGCTGATCGAGCTTTTGAACGACCTGTTCGCGCTCTACGCCCGGCTCGAAAAAGAGTCGGCGGCCTCGGGGCGATCGGACGTCGGCAAGCGGCTTTCGGACAACCTCGCGGCGCTGGCCCGCTGGTGGGACCAGTTCGCCTCGACCGAGGTCAGCGACGTGGAAGGCGTTTCCGGGCGCCAGGCGTGGGAGTCGGCCGGACAGGTGGCCGGCGCCATCGCCGCGTGGCACGAGGCGGGAACGGCCGCCGGCGACATCGCCTTCTGGAAAAAGCACGTCCAGCAGTTTCATTCTCCGGAGGCGTTTGCGCTTCTGGTCGAAACCCTCATCGACCGGCGGGACCTGGTGGCCTCCATGGCCCTGTTGATGCTTTGGCTCAGCCGGGCCGACGCAGTCTCCTTGGCCGAGGGCGAACACTCGTTCTATGCCTTGGCGATGTACTGGATGGAGCAGCTCTGGGGGCTTGACGAGCCCGACACGCCGCCCCAGGGCTCCGCAGCCGCGCAGGCCGTCGGGCCCGAGGGACCCTGGCCGCTCATCAAGAAGTTCTTCGACTACCTGGAGGCCAATGCCGACGATTACTGGCAGGTGCCGCGGCTGGAGCTGGTGGGCGATGCGGCCCAGAACGGCGCGGAAGACGACGAAGAGCACAACGCCGAGGAGGGGCTCTTTGGCGCGGCCTACGAGAGCGTCACCTACCGCGACACGACCGACGACGGCTTTGAAGGCGAGATGCTCGAAGGCGGCCCGGTGACCGACTTCGAACTTTCCGTCGAGGCCGACCGGATCAGCAGGCGATTGGCCCTCTTGGCCACGGTCGCCCGGCTCTGGAAGACGGCTGCCGCGGCCTCCGCGGCGCCCGGCGTGGCAGGCGAGGATCGCGACGCGGTCTTGGGCGGCTGGTTGCGGCAGGCGCTGGTGAATCATCGAGAGCTGCTCGGTCTGCTCTCGGCCGTGCACCGATACCGTCTCCCCGCGCCTTCCAGCGCGCTGGACGCGATGGTTGAATACGACCGGCGCCGGGGGATCAAGGACTCGCTGTTGGAGCGGATCATCGCGGCCTCGGTCGAGACGGCCGACGCCGGCCGGTTCATCCTGGCCACAATCGACCACGAGGGGACCTCCGAGACGCCGAACGATTGGGAACTCCCGGCCCGGCGCGTGCTCCGGGCGATGTTCCGCGGCGACGTCGACACGGCACGCGAGGTCTGGCCGGAGCTTCTGGAAACGCTCAAGCGGCAGCCGCTCTTGTACGTTCCCACGGCCCGGGGGGGGAATCCGCAACGGATCGTCGCGTCGCGGTCCGTGCAGCAAACGCTCTGGCGGCTCTTGACGTACGCCCCTCGCCTGGGACTGCTCGGCGAGACGTACGATCTGATCGAGACGATCCAAGAGATGGAGCGGAACCACCCGGCCGGCTCGGGCGCGATCACCGAGTTCGACCGGCTCTTCGAGATCGGCTGCCGGGGGATCGTCGAAAGCGTGGTCGTCTCCTGGGAGGATTGGCCCGGGCGATCCGACCTCGAGCTGGTCGACTCCCTGGAGCGGGCCGCGGAACACCTCCTCCACTGCTGGATGAGCCACAGCCGGAACATTCGCATCTCGGTGCTGGAAACCGTGGCCCGGGGACGGCGCTGGCAGGGGCTCAAAAAGTTCATCCGCCGCTACGGCCACGACCTCTTCACGCAGCGGTTCATGAATTACGGCAACCTGCGGGCCATTTTGCACCAGGGGGCGGACGCGTACCTCGGCTCGCTCGAAGAGGAATCGGACCGCCTCTTCACGAAAGTGCCCCTGAAGCTGCTGGACGACCTCGACCGCCGCATTCCCCGCGACGAGGCCGTCGGCCACCTGGAGCTGGCCATCGAGGCGGTCGTCGAGCACTACGCCGAATACATCGACTACAACAGCACCACCACGCAATCCGACCGCGGCGAGATGCTCTACACGCTCTTGGATTTCTTGCGGCTGGTGGCCGACTACGATCGGGTGGCCTGGAACCTGCGCCCGGTCGAGATCGTCCACGAGGTGCTCATCCGGCGGGGCCACAACGGGGCCGCCCAAGTGTGGCACGAGGCGGTCGCCCGGCGCACCGCCTCCGTGGCCGACGACCATCTTCGGCGCTTCCGCCGCCTGACGAAGCAGTACGGCATGCGGTTGCCGAGCGTGGCGGAGCGGCTGGAGCAGCGCTTCGTCGGCTCCTTGGTGATCGATCGGCTTGCGGCGCTGGTGCCCCCGGCGATTGACGAGCTTCAGGGCGAGCCCCCCCAAACGAGCTTTCCACAGCTCGAGCGGGAAGTCGCCCGCTTCACCGAAGAGCCCGGCGGCGGCGGCTTCGACGTCCCCGCCTGGCTCGAGGCCCTGGAAGAGGAAGTCGATCGCGTTCACTCCCGCGCCTCCCCCGATCCCACCACTCCCGATCCCCTCCCCCAAATCCCCCGCGTCCTCCTCTCGCCCGAAGAAGTCGAGCACCAACTCGAGGCGTGGGAGGAGTGACTCCGGCTTTGCCCGACCCAAACTGCGGACCTGGAGATCAGAATCGCGGAGGAGGGAACGCGGTGAGCGGAGCGCCGGTTCCGGCTTGGGGGGAGGGTGATTTAGCCGCCGGGCTTGCCCGGCGCGGGGAAGACATGGGCGTGAATTGGGCCATTCGAGTACACGCAGTACGCGGCGAGCAAGCTCGCCGGCTAAGTGTGGCCGGAGCGTAAGGAGGGGGCGTGATGGTATGGGGATACCGCGTGGTTTTCGGGATGTACGGGTTCTGGCTGCCGAACGACCCTCGGGGTTCCTGGTCGGATTTCGTCGGCTCCTGGGAACTGGTACGATTCGGGAAGGCGACGAAAACCAACACGAGGCGTTCCCTGGCTCATGTCGAGCACGACCGCCAATTGCGCGAGCGGGCCAAGAAAGCGCTCAAGTATCGGCCGGTTCACCTTTCCGACCCGGAAGTTGCGGCGGTCGCACGCGGGTTCGACCAGGCGCGACAGGAGGGCGGCTACGCGGTGCACGCCTGCTCCATTTTGCCGGAGCACGTACATCTGGTGATCGGGCGGCATGAGCGGCGGATCGGCCGAATCGTAGGCCACTTCAAAGCCCGCGCTACGCAACGGCTCTCGGCCGAAGCGTTCTGGCCGAAGGACGGGCGGCCGGTTTGGGCAGAACGCGCCTGGAAGGTTTTCTTGAACAGTCCGCAGGACGTAGCCAGGGCGATTGCATACGTGATGGAGAATCCCGACAAGGAGCGGAAGCCCAAACAGCGCTGGTCGTTCGTAGCCCCATTCGGGCATTGAAGCGAGGCGAGCACGCTCGTAGGCGAAGTCCCGTAGGGTGCGTGCAAACACGCACCCTACGCAGCTGACCATGCACTCTGCCGAGCAGGTTGACCCGTGACGTTCTACGCCGACTTGCACGTCCATTCCAAGTACTCCCGGGCGACCAGCCGCGAGTGCGACCTGGAGCACTTGGCCTTTTGGGCGCGGAAGAAGGGGGTTTTGGTGGTCGGCACGGGCGATTTCACGCATCCCGCGTGGTTCGAGGAGATTCGGGAGAAGCTCGTGCCGGCCGAGCCCGGCTTGTATCGGCTGCGTGCTGATCTGGAGAAGCAGGTTGAGGAGTGGCTCGACGGCGCAAGCGGCGATCCGGTTCGATTCATGCTCCAAGTCGAGATCTCGACCATCTACAAGCGGGACGGCCGCACCCGCAAGGTTCACCATCTGATCTACGTGCCCGGCCTGGAAAAAGCCCGGGAGCTGCGGGAGCGCCTGGCGCGGATCGGGAACGTGTGTTCCGACGGCCGCCCGATCCTTGGGCTCGACTCCCGCGACCTTTTGGAGATCACGCTGGAGTGCGGCGAGGGCTCGTACCTGGTGCCGGCCCACATCTGGACGCCGTGGTTCGCCGTGCTCGGCTCGAAATCGGGCTTCGACGCGATCGAGCACTGTTACGGCGACTTAAGCGGTGAGGTTTTTGCCCTGGAGACGGGCCTCTCGTCGGACCCGCCCATGAACTGGCGGCTTTCGAGCCTCGATCGGTACAGCCTGGTGTCGAATTCCGACGCCCATTCGCCGTCGAAGATCGGCCGCGAGGCCTGCGTGTTCCACACGGAGATGGATTACTTTGCCATGCGTGGGGCGCTCAAGACGGGCGAGGGCTACGGCGGCACGGTGGAGTTTTTTCCCCAAGAGGGCAAGTATCACTTCGACGGCCACCGCAAATGCGGCGTGTCGCTTTCGCCCGACGAAACCCGACGTTGCGAGGGCCTCTGCCCTGAGTGCGGCAAGCCGCTGACGCTGGGCGTGATGCACCGGGTCGACGAGCTGGCCGATCGGGACCATGTGCCCGAGGTGCGTCCGCCGCTGGCGGCCCCTTTTCGCAGCCTCATCCCCTTGGTCGAGGTGCTCAGCGAGGTCCAGGGCGTGGGGCCCCAGAGCAAGGCCGTGCGGCGGAAGTACGAGGAGCTGGTTTCGGAGCTCGGCTCGGAGCTGTTCATTCTCGAGCACGCCCCGCTGGAGGACGTCCGGCGTGCCGGGTCGTCGCTTTTGGCCGAGGCCGTCCGGCGGATGCGTGCCGGCCGCGTCGATTGCCGGGCCGGCTTCGACGGCCAGTACGGCACGGTCCGACTGTTCAGCGAGGAAGAGCTTCGCCAATGAGCCCGGGCACACGAAAGCCGGGCGGCCCATGAATCATCCGCGTTTACCGCAAATGGAGGGGGCGGGGCAACCACTATGTGCGGGCGATTGACTTACCCAAAAGGGTGGCATATGATCGAGAGGTACGGATTCCGTTGCCGCTCGGCAAGCGATCGCGCATGGCTTGACGGTTGGCCCACGCATTTCCTTCAATCTCAATCCGAAAACTCCTCCTGCTCGCTCAGGCGTCGCCCACGATGGCGAAGATCACGGTTACCTGTCCGAAGTGCTCCGCCCGGTACAGTGTCGAGGACACGCACGCGGGCAAGACCGGACAGTGCGGCAAGTGCAGTGCAAGCTTCGTGCTGGAGAGCCGAACCGCCGAGGTCGCCGACGTCGCCACGCGGACCCTCGAGTCGGGAGAGCGCGAGGCACTTCGCAACGGCCCCCCGCGTCGGGCGGCCGAAGAGGAGGCAGCCGGGATCTGGAACGTCGGCGACGTGATCCTCGATGTCTACGAGGTCCGGCACTTGGACCGCGGCGACGGCAAGCCAAAGCACTACGCCGAAGGCGGGATGGGCGTCGTGTATCGGGTGCACCACCGCGGCTGGGATCTCGACCTGGCGGTCAAGAGCCCCAAGGCCGAATGCTTCCAAACCGAACAGGGAAAGCGGGACTTCGAGCGGGAGTGCAAAACCTGGATCGAGCTGGGGCTGCACCCGAACATCGTAAGCTGCTACTACGTGCGTCGCGTCGACGGCATCCCCCGGGTGTTCGCCGAGTTCGTCGAGGGGGGCAGCCTCGAAGACTGGATTCAGAACGGAACGCTCTACGAGGGGAGCCCGGCCGAGGCGGTGCCGCGAATCCTCGACATCGCACTCCAATTCGCCTGGGGTCTCGACTTTGCCCACGAGCAGGGCTTGATCCACCAGGACGTGAAGCCGGGCAACGTGATGATGCAGGGGGTCGTGCCCAAGGTGACCGATTTTGGCCTGGCCAAGGCCCAAATGGCGGCCACCCGGTTCAGCCCCGATTTGACGCAGGCCAGCATGGCCGTCAGTTGGGGCGGCATGACGCCGGCCTACTGCTCGCCGGAACAAGTGCAAGCCGCGGTCGAGGCGGAAAGCGGAATCCCCAACGCGGAGCGGACCAAGCTCACGCGGCGCACCGACGTCTGGTCCTGGGCGCTGACGGTGTTCGCCATGTTCCACGGCAAGCCGCCGTGCCGTTACGGCGGACAGACGGCGGCTAACGTCTTCAAGACCTATCGGGAGCGTCCCCCGGAGGACCGGGCCTTGCCCGACATGCCCGACGCCCTGGCCGACCTCGTCCAGCGGTGCTTCCAGGGCAATCCCGAGGCCCGGCCGCAAACCATGCAAGAGGTGGCCGAGGATCTCAAGCGGGTGTATCAGGAGGTTGCCGGCGGCGTCTACCCTCGGCAGGAGCCGGTGACGACCGAGCTGATGGCCAACAGCCTGAACAATCGGGCGGCTTCGCTCCTGGACCTGGGGAAACAGGAGGAGGCCGTCCAACTCCTGGAGGAGGCCCGGCAACGGCACCCGTGGCAGCCTCAGGTGACGCACAACCGCGGCCTGGTGTCCTGGCGGATGGGACAGATCACCGATGCCGATCTTGTCACGGAGCTGGAAGAGCTGTCGAAGACGCGTCCCCAGGATTGGGAGGCGGCCTATTCGCTCGGGCTGGTCCAGTTGGAGCGGGGGGAGGTGAAACTTGCGGTCGAAGCCTTGGAGCACGCGGCCGCGTTGGGCGGCGGGAGCGAGGTCCGCGCCGCGCTCGACCAGGCCCGCTCCGTCTTGGCCCAGGCCCCCCGGTGCGTTCGGTCTTTTACCGGACAGCCACCCTTTGTGAACACCGTGTTCGTAAGCGCCGACGGCCGCTGGGCCCTCTCGGGGATCGACGCGGGCAAGCTGCGGCTCTGGGACGTCGCCAAAGGACGCTCGGCGCTGACGTTCGACGTCCCCGGCGAGCGGTCTTCGCGGAGTGCCGACGGCCGCTGGGAGCTGTCGGCCGGCAACAATGGAACGCTCCGGCTTGACGACATCACCCAAGAAGGCCGCGGCCAAACCTTTCACGACTTTTCCGAAATCACCTGGGGCTCTTCGCCCGCCGCCGGCTCGGTCACC
The DNA here is from genome assembly GCA_043824335.1 of Planctomycetota bacterium. Taxonomy (GTDB): domain Bacteria; phylum Planctomycetota; class Planctomycetia; order Pirellulales; family Thermoguttaceae; genus JBDRTC01. The sequence goes on from JBDRTC010000157.1 coordinate 21,310, forward strand.
GCCGACGGCCGGTGGAAGGTAACCGGCGGGGAGCAGTACACGTTCGAGCTGCGCAACGCCGGCGACGGCGAGCTGGCGCAGACGTTCCGCGGACACACCGGCTCGGTCAACTCCGTTTTCCTCAGCGACGACGGCCGCTGGGCCCTCTCCGGCTCAAGCGACAAGACACTCCGGCTCTGGGATGTGGCCACCGGCCGCTGCATGCGGACGCTCAAAGGACACACCGATCCGGTGAACCGGGTGTTTCTGGGACTAGGCGGGCACTGGGCCCTCTCGGCCGGCACGGGCAAGAGACTCCGGCTGTGGGACCTGGAACTCATCTCCGGCACGCTCCGCCGATTCGCCGCGCCTATCCTCCTCTGCCACGTGACCAGCTCCGAGGAAGCCGGGCGCGCTCAGGCCCGGTTCGGCGATTTGTGCGGGCGTGCTCAAACCGCAAGCGCCGCCGACCGCTACGCCGACGCGCTGGAGCTGGTCCGCACCGCCCGGGCGCTGGCCGGCTACGAGGTAGCCAAAGAGTCGCTCGACTTGTGGGACCTCGTCGGCCGCCATTGCGTCCGACTCCAGCCGCGCGACGCCTGGTGCGTGCAAACCCTGGAAGGGCACGCCGGCGACGTCCGCGCCGTCGCCCTCAGTGCCGACGGCGCCTGGGCACTCTCCGGAGGCGGCGACCGAACCCTCCGGCTCTGGCAACTCGACACCGGACGCTGCGCCCGAACCTTCGACGGACACACCGACTGGGTCCGTTCCGTGTCCCTCACTCCCGACGGCCGCCAAGCGCTCTCGGGAAGCGGGGATCGAACGCTTCGCCTCTGGGACGTGGCCACCGGCCGATCCCTCCGAACGCTGGAAGGACACACCAACTACGTCAGCTCCGTCGCCTTGAGCGCCGACGGTCGCCGGGCCTTCTCGGGAAGCTGGGACAAGACGCTGCGGCTGTGGCACGTGCCCACCGGACAATGCCTCCAAAGCTTCCAGGGACACGACAACTACGTCGACTCCGTCTGGCCCAGCCTCGACGGCCGATGGGTCCTCTCCGGCAGCGAGGACAACACGATGCGTCTTTGGGAGGTCGCCACCGGCCGCTCGGTGCGGTCGTTCGAAGGGCACTCCGATTGGGTGCAATCGGTCTTCTTGAGCGCCGACGGCCGCCGGGCCCTCTCCGGCAGCAAGGACTGGACGCTGCGGCTTTGGGACGTGGCGACCGGCCGCTCGAAACACGTCTTCGAAGGCCACACGAGCCAGGTCACTTCGGTCTTCCTCAGCCCCGACGGGCTTTGGGCCCTCTCCGGCAGTAAGGACCGGACGGTGCGTCTCTGGGAGACGGCGACCGGCCGCTGCCGGCATGTTTTCGAGGGTCACGGCTGCCCGGTCACCTCCGTCGTGCTGAGCCCCGATAGCCGTTTTGCCCTATCCGGGGGCGAAGACGGCGCGCTCCGCCTCTGGCAGCTCGATTGGGACTACCAGTTCCCCGGTTGGGCCGACTGGGACGACCGGGCACGCCCCCATCTGGAGATCTTCCTCACCCTTCACTGCCCGTCTGGCCAAGACCACCTGGCCCGCGCGGGCCGGCCGCAATGGAACGACGATGACTTCCGGCGACTGCTCGAAGGTCTCCAACACCGCGGCCTGGGCTGGCTCCGGCCGGAAGGAGTCCGCCGGGAACTGGCAAAGATGACCGCCGCGTGGCAAGGCCCGCCCCCGCTGCCGCGAGAATGATCACCCGTTGCGGCAGAAAAACTTTCGTACCAGGCGCTCCGGTGGCGGGGCGGTCATCAGCGACACGAGGAAGGCGGCCAGAATCGAGACGGCCACACCGGGGATCAACGGGTCGAGGCTGGCGACGCGAACCGCTTGAAAACTGCCGTGCCTGAGGAACCCGACGCCGTAAAGCGAGAAGTGGGCGAGGAATCCGGCCAGCATCCCGGCGGTAGCCCCGGCCGTGTTCAACCGCGGCCAGTAAAGCGCCAGGGCCATCGGCGCCAAAAAGCAGGCGGCCAGCCCGCTGCCGGTGTAGACGATGACGTCCTGTAGATACATGGGTGGATAGAGCGCGCCGAGCACGGCGGCCACGCCCACCAGGAGCGTCACCGCGTAGGTGAGCCGGCGGAGGGTCGTTTCCGAGGCGCGGGGATTGACGTGCCGGTGATACACGTCGCGGACCACGGCCGAGGAGATCATCAACAGGAAGCTGTCGACGGTCGACATGACCGCGGCAAAGGGCGCGGCGACCAAGAGGCCCGCAAGCCAGGGCCAGCCCGCCGCCTTGGTCAGGTGCTCGGCCATCGCCGGCATGATCCGGTCCGACTCGACCTCCATGCCGGGTAGCAGCACTCGGGCGCAGCAGAAGATAATCACCAGCGGGAAGTAGATCATCGAGTAATAAACGACGACCGTGAAGATCCCCCGCCGGAACGTCTGCGAGTTGTTGAACGCCATCAAACGCACCATGTTGGCCGGCTGGCCCGCGCCGGCGAACGTCCACATGCAGAAGAACGAGACGGCCAGCCCCAGCGGGAGAAATCCGGCCGGGTCGATCGGGCTGGGCCCGGGGCCGCGGGTGTACACGCCGGGCGTGTCGGCCCCGTAGGCGTAGTCGTCGGTTCCGATCACATCGACCGTGACCGGCACCTTCAAGCGAGACGGCTTGATCCGGGCGACTTCCTCCGGCGTGGTGATCTCGAGCACTTCGATTTCCGTGCGATCCACGCCCCCCTCGCTGATCGACGCCTGGTTCCGTCCCGCCCGGACAACCACCCGCTCGGACGTTCGAAAGACGCGTCGAGGACTTCCTTCGGCGGCCGGCTTTTCCAGCCACGTGCCGAAGGGGAGCACGAGGTCTTTCTGCGCCGGCTCGGCGGTTTGGAGCCGGACGACCCGGGCGCGCGGCGGCGTCATCCGGTCCAGCTCCTCGGTCGCCCGGCTGAGTCCGCCGACCTGCCAAAGTGCCAGAGGGAGCATGATCAACACGCCGGTGACCATCACCAGGCCTTGGAGCACGTCGGTCCAGACCACGGCCCGAAATCCGCCGTAAGCGGTGTACACGATCACGGCGCCGGCAAACGAGACCAAACACAACAGGTAGCCCGGCTCCACGCCGCCCAAGAGCCAGCTTGCCTCGATCTGGGCGCCGGCCCAGTGCCGGCCGACGTGGAACAGGGGCACGTCGTCCAAGAGCGTACTCAACATCAGCGCGCCGGCCTTGAACTGGGCCACCAGGTTGAAGGCCATAAAGAAGACGATCAGGCCCGTGGCCAATCCGCCCAAGCCGCCGCTGTCGAACCGGCTGCTAAGCACGTCGGGAATGGTGATCGCCCCGCAGCGTCGGGCGACCTGGTTGAGCCGTTTTCCCAAGAGGCCCATGGTCAACACGGGGACCATCATGTAGCTGGCGATCCAAAGGGCCAGGATCCAGCCGTGCGTGTAGATCTTCGACGGGAACCCCATGAAGCTGCCGCCGGAAGCGCTGGTGGCCGCGAACGTCAGCGCGAACGCCCACATCCCCAGACCCCGGCTCCCCAAAAAGTACTCGCTCAGGAACCGCTTGGTCCGAAACAGCCGGCTGGAGAGTCCGGCCAGGGCAAACACGGCCAACGTGTAGAGGGCGAACGTCACCAGTGCGGCGTTGGAGCCGGCCGACTCGACCTGCGCCACCAGCAGCGGGACCGCGCTAGGCATGCCGGTCCTCCTCGCCTGCCGGGTGAGAATCACTAGCGCCGTCGTGCCCGGCTGCCTCGTCCTCCGACTCTCCCAAGGGATCGTCGGCCGTGAAGAAGAAGCAGAACCAGAAGGCGAACACGTCGGCGGCCAGCCAGGGCACCGCCACGCCCCAGAAGACCCAGCTCGGCATGCCCAGCACCGTGGAGAGTTCCCCGTCGGCCGGCTCGTGGTAACCCAACAGGTAACAACACCCGACCGACCAGATCAGGCACACACCGAACGCAATCAGAATAGCCCAGGCTTCACGCCGGGCGTGAAGCACCGCGGGGTCGAGGTCATCGCGTGCGGGTGGTGAGGTTGAGCGACGCACGATGGCCCGGTCCCTTCTGAGAGTCGTCGATCTTACGAATGCCGCAACGAGCCCGTTCGTGCCCCCACCATAGCCATGCCCTTCGCACGGTGCAAGCCTCGGGCGGAAATGAGTTCGATTCCTTGATCCGGTCCGGAAAAGACCGCCCCCGGCACTTGTCCGCCCCAACCCCATCCGAGAGAATGTCGATCGAATGCCAGTTCCGCTTGCCGAGATGCCCACAGGAGACTGGAACCATGAGATATTGGAAACCCGTGCCGCTTGATGGGAGAGAGGACCGTTTGCTTCCCCATCCGCTCTTCACGTCGACGATCGTCGCAGCCGTCCTCTGCATCGGCTCCTGCGCGGCGGCGGCTGACGACGCCAGGCAGGCCATGTTCGAGCGGGTCTTCGGCGAGGCGGCCCGGCTCGATCCGGGTACGGTCGCCAAGGTCAAGGCCCTCCCGCCCGGAAAACGCCTCTTGGTCGACTGCGACGGCGACGGCAAGCACGACGAGGCCTGGTTCCTCGACACGGCCCGACGCCACACGAAAAGCCCGATCCTCGTCCGGGCGATTGACGAGGACGGCGACCTGGACGAGCACCTCGGGCCCGATCTCGATAGCGACCTCTACCTGGCCGACTGGGACGCCGACGGCATCGTCGACGTAGCCACCGACTACGTCGACGACGACGGCGACGGCGATCTCGACCGCATGGGCACGTTCTACTGGGTGCCCAAAGACCCGTATCTCCAGAAGCCCGCTCTCCGCGTGTGGTGGGGCGTGGATGAGACGGACAGCAACCTCCTTTGGTACAACGTCAACTGGAGCTACAGCCAAGGGCTGTGCCAGTATCGCTGTTACTTCAGCGGCGGCACGTGGTTCTCGGCCTACAACCTCACCGCCGATTCGGATCACTGGATCGCCCTGCTCGAGAACCCCTTCGTCTTTTGCGACCCCGACGCCGACGGCTCGAGCGAGGTGGCCCTCCGCTTCACGGGCCTGGCCGACAACATCGAGTCGCTCCGCTACAGCTTCGACGCCGACGCCGACGCCTTTGGCCGCCGGGCGTACGACTACGAGTTCTCCATCACCGCCTTCGCCGAAGACAGCAGCTTTGACCGCGGCGACCGACAGCACACCTCGAAGCTCAAGCTCGGCGACGAGATCGCCGCATCCACGGAGATCCGAGGGATTCCCACCGACCGGGTGCTCCTCTGGAAGGAGGCGGAACCGTTCGCCCGGCGGTCGCCGTGGTTGAAGGCCTGCCTCACGTGGGACGAGATGAACGCCAACACCGAGCACCAGGTCGACCGCGATCCGCACGAGCGCTGGGAAGGGATCATCGTTCACAGCTCGGAAGACTTCCCGCAGATCGGCGGCCCGCCTTGTAGCAAGCTGAACAAGCGGAACGAGATCGTCGAGAAGCCGGCCAGCCCGCTACAGCTCTACTTCGACTCCACCGACCGCCGGTTGCACCTATTGGCAACCGGAGCGGCCGAAGGCTGGATCGACGTCGACTATGATCTCGACGGCCAGCGCGACGCCCGATACACCTACGTCGACGAGAACCAGGACGGCGTGTTCGACCGCCGCCAGATCGACCTTGACGCCGACGGCCGGGCGGAGTTCGACTGGAAGATGCAGGGCAAGGCGGCGTCCCTCGTCCCCACGGAGTACGAGGCCCTATCCACGTTCTACACGCAGGAGTTGACCGAGGTTCTGAAAGCGAGCCAACGCTTTGTCGACGCGGCCAAGGCGGCCCTGGGCGACCGGCTCGGCGAGCCCGATCCGGTGGAAACGTTCTTCCTCACCAAGCTCGAATCCTGGTATCCGGCAAACCGCCTGGGGCTCAGAATGCGGAGCACGCCGGCCGGCGCCCGATACTACCTGGACCTGCTGCGCGATCGCCTGCTGGGCAAGCTGAAGCAAGCCTTCGGCCAGCACGCGGACTGGCAAAAAGTCGAAACCACCTACGCGTCGGGCGACTACGCCGGGGCGGCCGAGCTTCTTCTGGGGCGATTGGCCCCCGACGCCCAAGTCGCGCCGCCCGAGCGGTTCCAGTCGTTCACCCGGCGACTGGCCATCCGGCTGAAAAACCCCGGCGACCAGCCGCGCGAAGACGAGCCGGTAGTGCTCGGCGTGAAGGCGATCCGGGCTGTTGCGGAGGATTTCAACCCGGAGAATTGCGCCGTCGTGGCTCCCGAGCGGTGGATCGACTGGCGCGAGGTCCCCCATCAGCTCGACCAGATCGATGCCCCGATCGGCCCCGAGCTTTCCTTTCTGGCCGATCTGCCTCCGGCCGGAGAGGCAACCTACTACCTCCACTGGTCGCCCGAGGGGAAACGCGAGAAGACCTTCGCACTGAAGACCGGGACCGACGAGGCCTGGGACCCGGGCAAGCTGAACATCGGCTGGGAGTCGAACTTGGGCGCGTATCGCGCTTACGACGGCATGTTCGACTTCTTCGGCAAAAACACGTACGATCACAGCAAGAAGGTCGAGTGGATGATCTATCCCGTCGGGAAGGTCAACTACCACCACGAGGTCGAGTGGGGCGTCGACGCCCTATTGGTCGGCAAGACCTCCGGGCTGGGCGGGCTCACGCTCTATCTGGGTGATCGGGCCCTTCCCGTTCAAAATCCCCCCGGCGAAACCGACGTGAAGTTCACCAAGCGGGTGCTCAGTTCCGGGCCGATTCGGGCGGTGGTCGAGATCGTCGCCGAGAACGTTTCGCCCGACCATCCGGACTTGTCGGTCCGCTTCGTGTGTCTCATCTATGCCGAGCATCAGGAGAGCGAGGTCCGGGCGACTGTGCGCGGCGCCCCGCAAGGGGCCCTTCTTGGCCCCGGCATGATCAAGTTGGCCCGCGAAGAGGTGTTTCTCGACAAGTCGCGCGGCGCGTGCGGCGCGTGGGGGTTCCAGGACGACACCATCGGCGAGATCGGCATGGGGCTCGTCGTTCCGCCCGACGGGCTCAGCCGCGCCGTCGAGCTCGAAAACCAGCGCCGCCTACTCTGCCAGATCCCGGACGGCACGCTCCGCTATTGGATCATCGGCGATTGGCGCCGCGGACATCGCTTTCCCGTCGCCCCCACGGTCGAGAACTGGCGCCGCCGGATCGATGCCCTGGCCGACGGGCTGCACGGCGCCATCGGCGTGACGATCCAATCGCCCGAGAATTGAGGGGCGGCCGATAAGGTTTGGGAGGGGGACAGTCCCCTTTTCCCCGCGGGAAAATCGGGACAGTCCCCGAGTTATTCTCCGGCCGCCCCTACATGGGGCCATCGACTTCGATGGGCGTGAACTGGGTCTGGGTGGTAATCATCGAGTACCCGTAGTAGCCGATCGATTCGATCTTGCGGCTGAGCTTCTTGACGACGCGCTGGTCGCCCACGGTCATCTCGACGGTCCCTTCGGCCAGATCGACCCGCACGACAAGCTCGTACGTCTCCCGCGGACGTAGCGGCATCGTCTGCCTGGCCGTGTCCTGGGAGGGATAGCTCCCCTCATAAATCGCGGCGTAGCCGCCCCCGATGAACAGGCCGCACTTGACCAGCGCCTCGTCGCCGGTCCCGTCGCCGAAGACGAGGAAGCCGTTGGCGGGGAAGCCGGCCCGGGGCGTGAGCCGCAGGCGAAACGTCGCCGTCGGGCCGAGCGGCGCCTGCGGCTTCACCAGCGCCAGCCCGGTCGCGTTGGAAGCGGCCAGGTAACCGTCGCCGGATCGGGTCAGCTCGACGTCGGTGAGCACGTCGAAGCCGGGGAACTCCTTGGTGGGCACAATCTCCGGCACGCCGGGCTTCGGCGGCTTTTTGCCGGCGTTGGGGTTCGGCTCGGGCATCTTGGCGCCGACCCGCTTGCGCCAGGCGAGGAGCATCTCGTGCAGCCGGCGCGCCGTGTCGGGCACGGCGTCGGCAAGGTTGACCGTTTCGCCAAGGTCCTCCGCGAGGTTGTAGAGTTCGAGGCGGCCGTCCTCGAAGAACTCGATCAGCTTCATGTCGCCCACGCGCACGGCCCCGCTCGGCGTGCCACCCTGGGGGCTGTAGTGGGGATAGTGCCAATAGATGGCCTCGCGCTCGGGCACGCCCGTCTGCTCCAGGAGGGGCACGATGCTCACGCCGTCGATCTCGGCGTTGTGCTTCGGATCGCCCTCGACGCCGGCCAGTTCAAGAATCGTGGGATAAAGGTCGACGCTCACGACCGGCACGCTCGACACGCTCCCGGCTTCCACGCGCCCCGGAAGCCGCACAACGAGCGGCTCGCGGTGCCCGCCCTCGTAGCTGTAGCCCTTGCCGAGCCGCAGCGGCGCGTTGGAGGTGACGCGGTGATAGCCGCCGTTGTCGGAGAAGAAGAGGAGCGCGGTCCGTTCGGCCAGCTCCAGCTCATCGAGCTTCTTCATGATCCGGCCGACGTTCTCGTCCAGCGTGTGGACCATCGCCGCGTAGGTTGGATTCGTGTTCTTCTGGCCGGGCTCCATCCGCTTCTCGTACAGCTCGATGAGCTTCTTCTTCCCTTGGATCGGCGTGTGGACGATATGGTAGGGCAGATAGAGGAAGAACGGCTCGCCGCGGTGCGCCTCGACGAACGCCAATGCCTCGTCGGTGAGCCGATCGGTCAGGTACTCGCCCTCTTTCGCCCCAGGGAGGTTCATCTGGTTGGGCAAGAAATATCCGCCGGCCGGCGAGCCGCTCGAGGTGCCGGCAACGTTCAGGCCGAAGCCCTGGTGCTCGGGATAGAAGGGCTCGCCGCCCAGGTGCCACTTGCCGACGCTGGCCGTGGCGTATCCGGCCGCCTTGAGCGCCTCGGCGATGGTGACTTCCTCCAGGCCCAACTCGGTGGCGAAGGGCGCATCGAGCAGTTTCGCATGTGCCGGGCTGCTGCCGCCCAGCCAGATCGTCAGATCGTTTCGCGCCGGGTACTTGCCCGAGAGGATGCTCGACCGCGTCGGCGAGCAGACGCTGCTGGCGGCGTAGGCGTCGGTGAACCGCATGCCCTCCTCGGCGAGCCGGTCGAGGTTCGGCGTTTGATGATAGGTGTTGCCGTAGCACCCCAGGTCGGCCCAGCCCAGGTCGTCGGCAAGTATTAATACGATATTTGGTACACTGCCTTTTGTCGGTCTTTCACTGGCAATTGCGGGGTCTCTTAACAAGACGGCCGAAATGGTGATAAGTATGAGTGTAGCTATTCTGTGTAGCAAAGTGCGTAGTAAATAAGCGGGGGTGCGGCATGACCCTGTGGTTGCTTGGTGCATTGGGATATCTCCGTCGAAGGACGCGGTTTGCCGTGCCGATCGGGCTGTGATTGGCTCGGCTTCAGTATCGATGGTGAGCAGGCCTCGGTCAATCTGTTCAGGGGATTGACGCGGATCGGCAGAAAAGGGACGGCGATGGGACGGAAGCGGAAACGGCGGCGGCAGACGCACGGGTCGGCCTGGCACTGGAAGCAGACCGATTGCTGGTATTTCACGATGCCGGGCACGAGGAAGCGGGTGCCTTTGTTTGACGAGGATGGAGAGCGGATTCGTGGCAACGAGGGGAAGGAGGCCGCGGAACTGGCGTTGGCCCGGGAGCGATTGACGTGGGAGGACGAGGGGCATAAGACGCCGAATGGGGACGGGCCGTGGTTGGTCGTTCGGGTGTGCTCGGAATACATCCAGTACTGCGAGCGGGGAGTCGCCAGCGGGACGATCAGCGAAGGACATCGCAACAACGCGGCGAATTGGCTCAACGATCTGTGCAGTTTCTGCGGCAAGCGTCCCGCGGCAAAGCTGAAGAAAGGTCATATTCAACAGTGGATCGACGGTCACGAGACTTGGCGGAGCCCGGCGACACGGAGAGGTGTCATCGCCATCGTGCTGGCGGCCTTCAACCGAGCCGAGGAGATGCACGGTGTTGCCAACCCGCTGAAGGGGCTCAAGAAGCCTCCTTCGCGAGAGTCGAGGTGGCGATATTTTTTTCGGTACGCAGAGCACCGAACCCCGGGGCCGTTCTCGGTGTGGAGAACCAAGGAGGGTCCATTGTTTCCAGACACGTTGGAAGCGGCGCAGCATGTCTTTGAGCTCACTGCACGGCATGGTCGGGAACTCGGCCCGCAGCGTGGGCATGCC
>JBDRTC010000158.1:0-4984 GCA_043824335.1 Planctomycetota bacterium
ATATCTGACATTCTCTGAATGACCGTGCCGGAAAACGGCAGATCATCGCCGGGCTGACTACAGAGACCATCGAGCGGCTCCGCAAGCGTGACGCCGTGCGGTCGGTCGGCCACTTCCTCCTCAACACCGAAGTGCTGAAACTGGAACTGGACCGGATGGTGGTCGAGGCGGGGATCCGGCCGTTCCTGCACACGTTGTTCGTGGCCCCGGTGGCCGAGGGCGACCGAATGACTGCCGCGATCATTGAGGACAAGACCGGTCGCCGGGCGATCCGGGCGAGGCAGTTCATCGACGCCACGGGTGATGCAGACGTGGTGCACCGCCTGGGGCTGGAAACCTATCGACGCGAGCACGTTCAGCCGCCAACCACGTGCTGCGTCCTGCGCGGGTTGGGTGCCATCAAGAAGGCGCACCCCGGCTTCAACATCCATCAGGTCGTCTTCGACAAGAGATACAAGCAGGCGATCCCGCAGGGCTATGCCTGGTCGGCCTCGGTGCCTTGCGGCTGTCCCGACGAGGGTGCCGTCCCCGGCGGCGACGACTTGCTGATGCTGGCGGCGACCCGCGTTCACGGCGCCGATTGCAGCGACGCGGACCAGCTCACGCGGGCCGAGTTGGAGGGCCGCCGGCAGGTGGACTCGATCTGCGAACTGCTGCGAGCGCACTTCTTGGGTGGCAAAGGCGTGCCGCTGGTGGCGCTGCCCGCCAAGATCGGCATCCGCGAATCGCGCCATGCCCGCTGCTTGCACGAACTGAAGGCGTCGGAACTCCTCGAGGGTGTGCGCTTCCCCGATGCCGTCGCCAACGGCACCTATCACATCGACGTCCACAGTGCGACGGGGGCCGGCGTCACCTTCACCGAACTGAACGAGAACGTTGCCTGCTACCAGATCCCCTACCGCTCGCTGGTGCCGAAGAAAGCGACGAACGTGATTGTTGCCGGGCGCAACCTGGATGCCGACCAAGGCGCGTTCGGCGGAGTCCGCGTGATGGTCAACTGCAACCAGATGGGCGAGGCCGCCGGCGCCGCCGCCTGGCTCGCGCTCGATTCCGGTGCGGACGTAGCCGCCCTCGACGTGGACAAGTTGAGGGCAACGCTCAAGAAACAAGGTGCCGCCATCATTTGATCGAAGGGCGATGACAAGAGATGCACAGATGAAAAGACACACCCTCACACTCCCCACCGGCCATGGCAGCGGCGAAGCACTCTACGGCCACCCGCACATCGCACCCAAACTGCGAGCGATCGCCCGCGAGCTGCATTTGGCCATTTTCAAGTTTCTCGGCAATCCCATGCACCATACGCACCATTTCAACACGCTCCTCATTGCCCTGCTGCTCGCTCCGCTGGCCGCGATCCACGCCGCGGACCGGCCTCTATCAGACTTCCAGAATCTCGTCCGCACGGAGACTTGGACGGAGAAGTGGCCGGACGCGGCCGGGCAGATGGAATCGCGAACCGTCACCGCCGAAGTCTGGACACAGGCCATGCAGGCCGCTCTCGGTGTGCAAGAGACACTCCACATCCCGGCACGGGCGAAGCCCTACTACATTGACGGCCCGATCGTGTTGAAGTCCGGGCAGAAGCTGACTGCCCATCCCAAAGCGGAGATTCGCCTCAAGCCGGGATGCAGCACCTGCGTGGTGCGCAACGAGAACATCGTGGGTTTTGCGGATCAACCCGTGCCCGGCGATCTGAAACCCGATACCGACATCGTCATCGAGGGCGGCATCTGGACGACGCTGGCGACGTCGCGCACCGAGCACAACGGGAACCTGCGTGGCGGGTCGTCGAAGCAGAATCCCGTTCACGGCACCCACGGCGTCATCCTGCTGCACAACGTCCGTCGCGTGACCGTGCGCAACATCACCGTGCGCCAGAGCAAGCCCTTCGCCGTGCACTTCGGCAATGCGCGGGACTTCACCGTGGACGGACTCACGCTCGACGATCACCGGCGAGACGGCGTCCACGTCAACGGCCCGGCAAGCCACGGCGTCATCCGCCGTGTGAGCGGCGATTCGCAGGATGATCCGGTCCCTCTCACCGCGTGGGATTGGAGCAACTATGCGCCCAGCTACGGCCCGATTCATGACATTCTCATCGAGGACATCACAGGTGCTTTATCGGTCGCCCCTAATTCATGGCTTGGCCTCAATCATCCCGAGTGACTGCTGCCGGGAAACAGTGCCGGCTCGGTCCTCAATGAGGGCAATCCGGAATCCTTGAACTGGCTGATCAATCATGTGGACGGCATGGTCAAATCCCAGGGACTCGACTGGTATCGCGAAGACATGAACGGTGGTCGTTACGGAACGGCGTGGCGGAAGAACGACACCGCCGACCGTCAGGGGATGACAGAGAATCTCTATGTTCAGGGACATCTTGCCTTCTGGGATGAACTCCGACGCCGGAATCCAAACCTGCACATCGATTCCTGCGCCTCCGGCGGCCGGCGCAACGACCTGGACACCATGAGGCGCGCGGTGCCTCTGCTTCGCAGTGATTGGTCGGTCACTGCCTTTGCCAAGGAGCCCTTGCAGCGCGAAGGCAACCAGGCACACACCTATGGCCTGTCGTCGTGGCTACCGTGGCAGGGCGCTGGTGTACCGTTCTTCCTCGATAGCTATTCCGTTCGCAGTTACTACCTGCCCGGGTTCACGATGGTCCTCAACGACAGTTGGAGCAAGTCGGAGAGTTCACGGACCGCTGTCAAGAGAGCCTATGATGAATGTCGTCAGGTCGCACGGCTCATGCTTGGCGACTATTATCCTCTGACGCCTTACAGCCTGGAAACGGACAGATGGATCGCGTGGCAGTTTCATCGTCCCGACCTCGGCGAGGGCATCGTGCAAGCGTTTCGGCGTCCAGACGCTGCGAATGACACACTCACCATAAAACTCCGCGCGCTTGCCCCGGAACAACGTTACGAGATCGAGAATCTGGACGGTGGCAAAGCGGTGCACACTGGGAGTGAATTGATGAACGGCTACATCATCACCTTGCGCCAGAAACCCGCTGCGGCGCTGCTCCGATTGAAAGCGATCAAATAGACGATCAACACCGGCTATCCGCGAGGTTCCGGCAATCAAAACGACTCGACGCCATGAAACACACCCTCACACTGATCACCGCCCTGCTGCTGGCGTCGCTGGCCGCGTTGCACGCCGCCGAATCGCCGCACGCGAGTTCGGTAGCAGCGGAAGAAACGGCCCCAAGGACGGCCACCTTCCACTACCAGCCGCCTGACGCAGTCTTCGGCGATCCGATCCCGTTCTACCACGACGGCGTGCACCATGTCTTTTGTCTGCATAGCAAGAAGACGTTGGACTGGCATCACCTTGCCTCGCGTGATCTCGCGCACTGGGAGGAGCTTCCGCCTGCGATTGTAGTCGACGAGAACGATCGGATGATCGCGACGGGCAGCATCGTGGAGAAGGAAGGCGTGTTTCACGCGTTCTATACCACGGCCAGCCGAAAGGACGAGGGCCCCGGCTTACCCTCGGTGCGCGTCGCCACCAGCCGGGATCTGATCCAGTGGACCAAGCAGCCCGGACCGCCGCTGCTCCTGCTCAAGCGGGACGTGCCCGCCGTCGGCACCTACGACACATCCGAGCACTGGCGCGACCCGCACGTGTTCTGGAACCCGAACGTCAAGCAGTGGTGGCTCGCGATTGCCGCTCACGAAAAGACCGGCATCGGTTATCCCTACGCCGGTGCCATCGCGCTGGCCACTAGCACGGATCTCCGGAACTGGACGGTTCGTCGAGAACCGTTGCTCGCAACGCGCGAGATCGTGGCCAGCGAATGCCCGCGATCCGCACCCAACCGCTCGTGATCCCCACGGACCGCCCCTGCAAACTCCACCTCATGCTCCACGGTGACGTGCTCGAAGCCTTTGTGGATGACCGCATCAGTCTCTGCGCTCGCGTGCAGTTGCCGACCGGGTCTCTTGCTCTGCTCGCAAGAGACGGTCAAGTCTCGCTCAACAACCTGCGAATCACACAACTTCCATGAAACACCCCCTCACACTTATCGCCGCCGTCCTGCTCGTCCCGCTGGCCGCTTTGCACGCTGCCGAGTCGCCGACCACGTTCTGCAACCCGCTCCCGTTTCCCAATTACCCTGTCGGCAAACTGGCCCGCCAAGTGAAAAACGGCGATCCACTGGATGCGCATCCCATTTGGATGCTGGATCACAAGGAGCGGTTCCGCGAGTTGAGCGACCCCACGGCGCTCTGGCTCGATGGAAAATGGTATCTCTACCCGTCCGTGGACATGGCGTGGGTCAGCTCGGACATGGGCGCAACATGGCAGCATTATCCGGTGAACGTGCGCGACCTCGGCTATTCAAGGCTCGCCAGTGGGCCTGGATCGACTTGACCCAGCCTGAATGGAGTCCGGCCCTGACAGCGCATTTGGCCAAGGCGGCCGGCGGCCGCAGCATTCCCGCCGAGGGCTTTCAGTTCAAGGACACGACCGAGCCGCACATCCCCCCGACGGACGCAGCCGCTGAACGTTTCTCGCGAAGAGCGAGGGTGACCATTCTCCCTTATCCCTCCGCCTCCCAACGCACCACAACCCCGTTGGGAAGCTCGCGCCCGCTCTTGGCCGGGAGGGTCAACTGCCCGGCCGTCACTCGCCCCGGGCCCAGCGTGTCGGCCACGAGCGGCCCCAGCCGGTCCGGGCCAAAGTTCGGCGTGTGCGAGGTCAAGAGAAGAAAACGGAGCCGGCCGGCCGCCAGTTCGCTGCACATCGCAAGAAGTTGGGGTAAGTGTTTTGAGAGCCGCCACACTTCGCCTCGCGGCCCGTGCCCATAGCTGGGCGGGTCGAGGATCACCGCGTCGTACTGGTTCCCCCGTTTGAGTTCCCGCTTGACGAACTTTCTTGCGTCCTCGGCGATCCAGCGAATCGGGGCGTCGGCCAGGCCGCAAAGCTCCGCGTTGCGGCGCGCCCAGGCGACCACGTTTCGAGCGGCGTCGACGTG
>JBDRTC010000159.1:0-4981 GCA_043824335.1 Planctomycetota bacterium
GCGCGCCTGCTTTGGGAGCAGGAAGTCGCCAGTTCGAATCTGGCCGCCCCGACTTGCTATCGCTTCTTTCCCACAAACGTGTAGTAGGGCATCCGCACGAGAGGGAGGTAGGGGACTTTGGCCCGGTTTTCGGTGAAGTGGACGGGGTCGAAGGTTCGCTGCAGGAAGGGGACGTGGTCGGGCGAGGGGAAGACGTTGTCGCGGGCGAACCAGACGGGCCAGAAGCTTCGCGTGAACCAGGCGTGTCGGGCGAGCCCGTCGGCCGGATACTTGCGGGAAACGTAGAAGTCGACCACCCCGACGAGTCCACCCGGCTTGAGGATCGCCCGGGCGTTCTCCAACGCCGCAAACCAGTTGGGGATCATGGTGAGCGAGTAGGAAAAGGTCACCACGTCGGCCGGCCGGGCTTGCGCACGTCGGAGAGGCGGACCAGCACCTCTTCGCCGTGCGTGTTCTCGAAGAAGACCGTCGCCCGGGGAAGGGGCGGCCGGGGAACCACCGTACGGCTGACAAGCTCCGGAAAAAAGCCCAGCCCGGGGGCCAGGAGCACAGGATGCCAAACGCCGCCGGTCATCGTGCCGACGATCACCCGGCCCATTGCGTCGACGGCGAACACTTCGACGCCGGAAGGGACCATCACCACGGCGGCGCCCGGCGGAAAACCGGCCGAGATCGGGTGGCTCGCCCACGCCCCGCCGCTGGAACCGAGCGCGATCCAGGTTCCGTCGGGCCCCACGGTGGAAAGCAGAACGCCGTCGACGGTCACGGCCAGGTCGATCGGCGCGCCCGGCGGAAGGGGCACCGTGCTCACGGCCTCGCTCGTCCAGCCGGCGACCGAGTGTCGCAACAGATAGGCGTATCCGTCGGCGGCCACGGCGGCCACGTGGAGCGACTCCCGGCCCGCGCCCACCGGGCCCCACACGGCGGCCACGCTCCCGCCGGAGAGAAACCCGCCGGCGACCGGCTCGCGCAGCCATCGACCGGCCGGAGGGCCGTAGGCTCGGACGTATCGGACAAGGTTGCCGCGAACGTCGGCCAGGAAGAGCTGATCGTCATGGGCGGTGGCGACCGCGGCGATGGGAACTCCGGCCCGGTAGCGGCCCGGCTGCGACTCGACCACTTCGTGCTGCCCGGCGGAGAGATCCAGTTGCCACACCCGGCCCCGGTCGTCGACGGCAAACGCCTGGGCCGCCGGGCCCTGGTCGAGGACCGCCAGATGGCCCCCGGGCGGAAACGCCGCCGGCGCCGCCGCTTGGGTCACGCGCCGGATTCGCCCGCCGTCGGCGATTTCCACGACCCGGCCGTGCGAGTCGACCGTGTACACCAAGGGCCGCTCCGACCTCGGATCGGCGACCAACGCCAAGGGGGCACCGGGCACGAGCCGTTCGGCCATCGGCGCCTCGGCGTGATCCCACCCGGCCGGGCTGCTGAGGAAGAAATGGCGGCGCCCCTTCGCGTCGATTTGCGCTACGGCGAAACGATTTGCACCCAAGCGCAACGCGGCCAGATTGCCGGGCCCGGCCGCCTGGGGGGGCGCGGCGACGGGCGGTGGCGCCATGGGCGGCTGCCCCGGCGGCGGACCGAGCCGGACCACCCGCATGCGGCTCGTTTGCCATCGAACGGCGCCCCCATCGGCCTTGCCGATCATCAGGGCCCCTGCGCCCGCGGCAGGCCAGAGCACGTATTGGTCCGCCGCGCGGCAGTAGTACCCCAGCAGGCGATTCCCCGCCCTGATCTGGTCGAGGCCGGGGCGCCGCTCGTAGGAAAAGGTCTGACCTTCGGCGCTGGTGATCCTAAGCACCGCGCCGTCGAGAACGACCGACGACCCACCCGGCGAGCCGGGCACCTGCAGCGAAAACTGCTCCGCCCCCGCCGCCATCCCCGCCGCCGCAAGCACCAACCCGACGAACCAGAACCACGCAGGCCGCGTTCTCATCGCAGGACCCTCACAATCACGAGCCGAAACGTGCGGAGGCAGAATCCACCCAAGAGTATTGTACCGCGATCTCCCAAGGGCTGGCAAACAGCCAGAGCCACCCGCCGAGTCATCTGACCGCGTCGGGCGGAATCCAGGAAAGCGAAACCGCCGACGGCCGAAAATGGATCGGAGGGTGTCCTTGAGGACGATTGGAGACCTGTTCCGCATCTCGCCGCCGCTGAGCTTCGAGAATGCCGGCGTGTTCGTGCTTGAACCGCCTCCGGGCTACGAAGAGCTGGAAGTGGCGATCCGGGAAGAGAAAACGGTCGTGGTCATCTACGAGGGCGGCACACGAGGGCTGGTCGAACGGAGGGTCACGCCCCGGGCACTGCTCCAATCCAGCGGGCGTGCGTACCTGACGGCGCACTGTCACATGGATGGGATCGAGAAGACGTATCGCCTGGATCGGTTTCGGGAACTGCGGATCGAGGAGTAGTCAGCCGCTGCACTTGACGTGGCCGTGTGCAGCGCGCGCTCCTTGCCCCCAACACGTCTACCGTGCGTGCTTGCCAACTTGCGACTTGCCCCCCAGAGGTGTAAACTGACGGCCTCAAAATGTGTGATTTATGGGGGGCAGCCGTCGGCTAAACGCTGGACCGAGCCGGGGGGACTCAAGATGCGCAGAAGGTGTACCTTCACCGCTCCTGAAGGCGCCACCGGCGGGCTGCTCGCGTTGGAGAAACGAACGACCGAAACCGGAACGGTCACCGTGCACGTGGACAACGTCGAGTTGATCCCGGTCAAGACGGTGCCGGACCAGGATAAGAAAGAAAGGCCCCATGCACACGAAACAGAGTAGGCATACAAACCGATGCCTTGCATGGATCATGGACGGTGAAATGGCCCGGCCTGTCGTGGTTCGCTGAAGTTTCTCTGACGGTTCAGACGTACTCGATCATTGCAGAAGGCCCGATCATGATTCCTCGGACTCTCATTTGCCTCGTATTGATTCGGTCGGCGGCTTTCGGGGCGACCTACTACGTGGACAATCGCGCCGGCAGCGACAACAGCGATGGTAAGACACAAGAAACGGCCTTGGCAACGATTGCCCGGGCGGTATCGCTGTCGAAGACCAGCGACACGATTGTCCTGACGAAGACCGGAATCGCCTACAACGAGCCGATTTCGCTCGCCAGGCTGGGCGGAACGCCGCAGAAGCCCTTCACGATTGAAGGAGGCGGCGCCGTCCTGTCGGGGCTGCAAACGCTCGCCCCCGAGAAATGGAAGAAGACCGGCGACGACCTGTACTTCTTCCCCCTCAGTCAGACTCCCTACGGCCAACCGTACCTGGCCAGCGGTGGGAAGAAACTCGTCAAAGGCAGCGCGGCCGACGCTCTGGCCCCCGAGCAATTCTACTGGGATCCTCAGGCCGGCATTTATTTCAAATGCGCTCCCATGCAGACGCCGGCTTCATACGACCTCGGCGCGACGTTGATTACCAGCGGGTTTGCCACTGCCAGTGCAAGCTACATTGTTTGCCGAAACCTCGTCTGCGAGTACTTCGCCAACGACGGCTTCAATATGCACGGCGACTGCCGGGGAATCTACCTGGAGAATGTGGTAGCCCGTTACAACGGTGACGACGGCATCTCCATTCACGAAACGGGCGGACTGGTCGTGCGCGGCGCGCACGTGCACCACAACACCTTCGGGCTGCAGGACGTGAACGCGGCTCGGTCCTGCTACAACGGGGTCCTGGCGGAACATAACCACGTGGGTGCCAGTTTCCACGGCGGCTTCTACAGTTTGGTCGACTGCCATCTCCGCGACAACACGGCCTATCAGATCGACATCGCGGCCGCTTCAGCGAAACACCTCATCGGCTCGGACCACAACCCCATGTGCCGCACGACGCTGTTTGCAGGGAACCTGATCGTCTCCGGCAAAGAAAGCCAAGCGGGACTCCGCATCGGCGACGGCGCCCGGGCCGTTGTTGAGCACTCCGTCTTTACAGGGGCAAAGACGGGCATCTTAGTCCAGAAGGGGGGCTTGTGTCACCTAACGACCAGCGTTGTCGTCGATTGCGCATGCGCACTTGCTTCAGACTCTGCCGAGGTCTTCCGCGACTACAACGTCTACCACCCCGCACAGATGAAGTGGTTGGGCGTCGATTACGGCCCGGACCAATGGACTGCGTTCCGCCGATTGGCGTTGCACGACGAGCATTCGAGAAGCGGGCCGGTCAACGTCGGAGCAGACGGCAGCGTTAGCTTCCCCGATGGATCACTCGCACGAGAGATCGAGAAGCCCGTGGGCCCGACGACACCGGTGACCCTCGGCGCCGTGCCCTGAGTCGAAACGATGAGAGCTTGCCGATCCGTTCATGGGATGCCTCTGGAAGAACTCCCAGATGAGTTCGTTGGCGGAGATATCGTTGGTCGATCTGCCCAAGAAGACGGCGGGCGGTTGCCGGTTGGGCCACGTGTGGCCGCCGCCTTTTATCACGAACAGCCCAACTTCAGCACCGTCTGTGCCCGGCCCGTACGTCCTTTGGGTGACCGTTGTGCCGTCGTCCGCGACGTCGGGCAACTCGATCGTCGTTGGCGTCGTCGGGCAGCCGTTTGCTCTCACCCAAATCCTGATGGTCTCTTCAACGGATTTGTAGGTCACGAACTTGGGCGTTCTGTCGCTGGGCCCGTCGTAGCGGCAAAGCCGGTCGCTGGTGCCGTGAAAATGCACGACGGAAACGGGCTGGGCAGGATTGCACGATTCGATTGCCATCGTACCGCCAACCGTGGCAATCGCGGCAATGCGATCGGAAAGCGCCGCGGCCAGCCGGTAGCACATGGCTGCTCCGTTGGACATGCCGGCGGCGTAGACCCGCTTCGGGTCCACGTTGAGGACCGAGGCGAGATCGTCCAGCACGTTGGCAACGAAGTGAACGTCGTCGGGGCGCCCCTCGGCCAACTTGCCCCGCAGTCCGCCCGCATTCCACGTCTGCATCCTGCCAAGAAAGGGAGTGGCGTTCGGATGGGTCGAAACCCGCGACGATGGCCGAGGGCG
>JBDRTC010000160.1:0-7555 GCA_043824335.1 Planctomycetota bacterium
GCCCCGCCGCTGGAGCCGCCGGGGACCCGCTCCGGGTCCCACGGGTTGTGCGTGATTTGGAAGGCCGAGTTCTCGGTAGAGCCGCCCATGGCGAACTCGTCCATGTTCGCCTTGCCGACGAGGACGGCGTCGGCCGCCCGAAGCGAGGCGACCACGGTGGCGTCGTAGGGCGGGCGGAAATTCTCCAGCATCCGCGAGGCGCAGGTGGTCACTCCGTTGCGGGTGGCCAGCACGTCCTTGAGCGCGACCGGAAGTCCGCCCAGGCGTCCGACGGGTTCGCCGCGCCGACGTTTTTGGTCGATCTGGGCTGCCCCCTCCAAAGCGCCCTCGGCATCGACTTGCAAGAAGGCCCCGATCTTCCCGTCGTGACGCTCGATCCGGTCGAGAAACGCTTGGGTCACCTCAACCGAGGTCACTTTGCCCGAGCCGAGTTCGGCCAACAGTTCCGTGGCGGTCAGATCGAAGAGCGACATTGCTTATCCATGCCGGCGTAGAACGGTTGATCCGAGGAATATGAGGAGCTATCAGCTTTCGGCCATCATCTTTGGGTTTCGGAGGGGGACAGTCCCATTTTCCCTCCGGGAAGATTGGGACAGTCCCCGAATTATTCTTCGGCCGCCTCTCAGGAATTCTCGTGCGGCAACGCCCCTGAAAGCTGATGGCGGGGGGCTGAAAGCTCTCGCTCACAGGTCGCCCAGCACGGCGGGCACCCGGTAGCACTCGTCGTCGCGGTGGGGGGCGTTGGCCAGGGCCCGGTCGCGGTCGAGGCTGGGGCGGGCCCGGTCCTGGCGGAACACGTCGGAGAAGTCCATCGCGTGGGCCATCGGCTCGACCCGCTCGGTGTCGACCTCGGCCAACAGGTCCATGTACTGGAGGATCTCGCCCAGTTGGGCCGTCATCTTGTCCAGCTCGTCTTCCGACAAGAGCAGCCGGCCCAGCAAGGAGACCTTCTCGACCTCACTGCGGGAGATCGCCATGGCTCACTTCTTCTTCGACTTTTTCTTCGACTGCTGGATTTGGGCGGCCTCGGCCGACTCGGCGGCGGACAGCTTGAACGGGGCGCTGCGCACGGCCTTGGTGATCGCGCCACTACGAATACACTGGACGCAAACCCGCACCGTCTTGTGAGTCCCATTGGGGGTAGTCACCCGCACCTTCTGCAGGTTCGGCCGGAACTGCCGCCGGGTGATCCCGGTGATCTTGGTCCCCACGCCGCCCAGGTATTTTGCCTTACCACGGTGCGACACGGAGTTGCCCATCGCCGCACCCTTCCCACACGTTTCGCAAACACCAGCCATCCGCGCACTCCCTCAGCACAAGCCTCCCACAAAAGATGAAAGGTCCAATATATCCGCACCACCCCCGGCAACGCAAGAGTGGCAGCGGGAAACGGACCGCCAGTTCGGTCCGGCTCCTTAAGGCGCCTTTCCTCCGTATTTTTCCCGTTTTCAGCACTATCCCCTTGAAGCCCCCCCTCAAGGCGTGGCAAGATAGAATGGACGTGCCGACCACCGTGATTGCCCGAGTCGAGGAGTGTCCCAATGCCAACCCGCTTGCACGTGGTCTTGCTACTGGTGTTCGTGATTTCCGTCGCCGGCCCGGGTGGGGCGAAGTCCGCTGAGAACGACACGAAGCACCCCCCCAAGAGAACTGTCCCCGAGGTGGACCGCGGGGAATCGTTCGTCTCCGTGATCACGCAGCACACGGGCGAGCCGATCCTGGCGATCCGGTATCCCTGGAAGAGGCACGCCCACCCTTCGGTTGAGGTCCGAATCCTCGACAAGAGCGAGGTCGGCAACCGGCTGGTTCGGCCCCTCTTTTTCGTGCACGACATTCTCAAGGGCGACGTGACCCCGGCGGTTTACCGCTGTCAGGACCGCTCGGAGGATGTGGCGCAGAGGGCAACTTTCTCGAACGACGAGTTCGATTTCGAGGTCTTCGGCTCAAGAAATTCCCTGGGAAGACCATCGGTGTGCATTGCCGGCCGGACAAAGCCGGAACGTCACCGGTCGCGGACTGCATCCCCCCAAGTGGATGAATTCGTGACCGAGCTGGTCGGAGAGCCGGAGCCGGAGACGAGGGCCGCGTTTTGCTTCTTGCCCACCTGGGCGGTCGATGAGCAGATGCTCTACCTGACACTGCCGAGCGAGTATTTTCCCAAGCCCGGCAAAATCCGCATCTGGTTTCTCCGGGACAAGGACATCGTGTGGACGGCAGACACCACCTGGCCGGGCACTCCTGAATGACGCCGCCGAAGGCCCCCGGTCTGGCGTCGGATCGCTCTCCATCTCGCGCATCTCGCCAATTGGGCCCAGGGGAAGGTAGAATGGGCCTCTGCGAGAGCGGATCTCGCGTCGGATGTGTCCGGTAACTCGGTGCGCAGGGAGACCGCCGTCGGCGATCGACGTGCACGCGCAATCATAAGACCATTAGGACATGGAGAACCAAAGAGGTGTTCAGATGAGGTCGAGACCAGTCCGCCCCACCCGACGCGAGTTTCTCCGGACGGCCGGGGCCGCCTTTGCGTCGCCGTACGTGATTGCGTCGGCCGCCTTGGGAGCGGGGGAACGCCCCGCGGCGAGCAACCGGATCACCACGGCGCTGATCGGCTCCGGGGGCCGAGGCCAGCAGATTGTCGCCGGAGGCGACCAGGTCGTGGCCGTTTGCGACGTCGACGCGAAGCATCGCGAGGCGGCCAAGGCCAAGATCGACGCAATGACCGGAAACCGGGACTGCGCCGCCTACAACGACTTCCGAGAGGTGCTGGCCCGCGACGACGTCGACGCCGTGGTCATCGCCGTGCCGGACCACTGGCACGTGCCCATGGCCGTCGCGGCCGTCAAGGCCGGCAAGGCCGTCTACGTGGAGAAGCCGCTCTCGCACTCGATCCGCGAAGGGCGGTTGCTGGCCGACGTGGTGCGCCGATATGGCGCCATCCTCCAGGTCGGCAGCCAGCAGCGGTCCCCGGAATACGAGAAGTTCACCCGGGCGTGCGAGCTTGTGCGCAACGGTCGGATCGGCGAGCTCGACACGGTGAAGGTGACCATTTACGCCCGGGGGGGAAACGACAACCCGTGGAAGCCGCAACGGGTGCCGCCGGAACTCGACTACGAAATGTGGCTTGGGCCGGCGCCTTGGTCGCCTTATCACAAAGACCGCGTCCACTACAAGTTCCGTTTCGTGAGCGACTTCTCGGGCGGCGACATGACCAACTGGGGCGCCCATCACCTGGACATCGCCCAGTGGGCGCTTGCGGCCGACGAGTCGGGCCCGCTGGAAATCGTGGGCCGCGGCAAGCGCAACGCCAGCGGAATCCACGACACGTTCTACGACATCGCGGTCGATTTCACCTACGCCGGCGGCGTGAAGGTCGAGCTTCGCAGCGGCGGCCCCGAAGTCAAGTCGGGCGGCGTGCGGTTCGAGGGGACCGAGGGCTGGGTCTTCGTCAGCCGGGATCAGTTCCAGGCCGAACCGGAGTCGCTCGTCACGGCGCGGATCGGCCCGGACGAAATTCACCTCGCCCCCGAGTCCGAGAGTAGCACGCACATGGGAATCTGGCTAGACTGTATCCGCACCCGAAACCCCAAGGGACTGAACGTTCCGGTCGAGGTCGGCCACCGTTCCGCCACCGTCTGCCACTTGGCGAACATTGCCATCGAGCTCGGGCGGAAACTGAAATGGGACCCCGCCGCCGAACAATTTCTCGACGATGACGACGCGAACCGCCTCTGCTCCCGCGCGATGCGCGAGCCGTGGCAACTTTGAAGGCTAATAGCCTAACAGCCTAACCGAGCGACACCCCAACCAAGCCGAGACCACCCGAGCGGGAAACACACAAACGACTTTCCTCAAAGGAGGGCATCCGATGACCTACCCAACCGAAAAACGATGCAGCCGGCGAGAGGTTCTCAAGCGTGCCTTGGCCGCCGGCGGGCTCGTTGCCGCGCCCTACGTAATCACCTCGACGGCCCTGGGCGGAGAGGGACGCCCCCCGGCGAGCGAGCGGATCGTGACCGGCTACCTCGGCGTCGGCCCAAGGGGCCGCTTGAATGTCAACGAGCAGTTGTCTTGCCCTGATGCCCAGGTCGTGGCCGTCTGCGACGTCTGGAAAGGCCCCCGCGACCAGGCCAAGCAGATGGTCGACGCCCACTACAAGAACCAGGATTGCACGGCCTACAACGACTTCCGCGAGCTATTGGCCCGCGACGACATCGACGCCGTGGGCATCGCCTCGACCGACCATTGGCACGTGCCCATGGCCGTCGCGGCGGCCAAGGCCGGCAAAGACGTCTCGGTGGAAAAGCCGCTGGGCGTGAGCGTCGCCCAGGATCAGATCTGCCGGGAGGTCATCAAGCGGTACGACCGGGTGTTCCAGTACGGCACGGAGGCCCGGTCGATCGCCGCCTGCCGCTTGGGCTGCGAACTGGTCCGCAGCGGCCGGCTCGGCGAGATTCGCGAGATTCGCGTCAAGGCGCCCAACAGCGTTCGCGGCGGCTCGACCGCTGCCAAGGCCGTGCCCAGCGAGCTGGACTACGACCTCTGGCTGGGTCCGGCGCCCTGGCGGCCCTATACGGGCTGCCCCGACAGCGGCTCCGGCTGGTTTCACGTATACGACTATGCGATCGGCTTTGTCGCCGGCTGGGGGGCCCATCCGCTGGATCTGCTGCAATGGGCGTTCGATACCCACCTGACCGGCAATTGGGAAGTCGAAGGGACCGGCGTGATTCCCACCGAAGGCACGAACGATGTGGTGATCGATTGGGACGTCCGCTTCCAGTTCGCCAACGGCATCACCATGAACTACTGGGCCACCGGCGTGCCCAAGGACGAGCACCCCCGCCTGGCCAAGCTGGGCAACTACGCCCAAGTGATCGGCACCGAAGGATGGATCGCCATCTACTACGCCGCGATGGACTGCGAGCCGCAATCGCTGCGCGACGTGCCCCTGGCGGCCGACGACGTGCGCCTCCCCGTGGGCGCGGGCCAGGAGCGGAACTTCATCGAGTGCATCCGAACCCGCGAGACGCCGATGAGCAACATCGACGACGCGGTCCGCAGCGACATCATCAGCCACGTCTCGAACATCGCCGTCCGCGCCGGACGGAAAATCGCCTGGGACCCCGTCAAGGAAGAGATCCTCGGCGACGTGGAAGCCTCCCGCATGCTCACCCGGGCGATGCGCGAGCCCTGGCAATTGTGATTGAAGTATTCGCAAATCCAAGACTACCAGAGATGCCCCATCCCAACGAATCCGCAACACTAGCCCGAAGCGCAAGCGAGGGTACGCAACGCAGACATGACGTCCCTCGCTTGCGCTTCGGGCTAGTGTGGACTATCGCGAGAGGTTCAGTGATTCCTGGGGCGGTTTATAAGAGTAATCCACCCTGAAGGAGGACGACGGATGAAGCAGCCGGTGGACAATCGCGTAGATCGTCGACGGTTCCTGAAGCGCGCCGCCACGGCCGGCGCAACCGTGGCGACCGCGCCGTATGTGATTACCTCGACCGCTTTGGGAAACGCCGAAAAGCCCCCGGCCAGCGACCGAATCCCGGTGGGCTTCATCGGGGTCGGCGGGCACGGCATCGGGCGGAACCTGCAAATGTTCCTGGGCCAGGCCGACGCCGAGCCGGTCGCGCTTTGCGACGTCGATAGCCGGCAGATCGCCAACGCCCTGGAGGTCGTCCGCCAAAAGCGCGGCGCGGAATTCACCTGCCAGACGACCCAGGATTGGCGCGAGGTGGTCGCCCGCGACGACGTCGACGCCGTGATGATCTCCACCGCCGACCACTGGCACGTGCCCATCTCGCTGGCCGCCATCCGCGCCGGCAAGGACGTCATCTGCGAAAAGCCCACGCTCACCATCGCCGAGGGCCGCGTGCTGGCCGACACGGTCGGGCGCTACGGCGCCGTCTTCCAGCTTTCGACCGAGGACCGCTCCGTGGCGATCTACCACCGCATGGCCGAGCTGGTGCGAAACGGTCGCATCGGGAAGCTCGAGCGGATCGTGGTCCAGTTGCCCGCCGGTCCCGGCCAGCCGGGCGACCCGGAGCCTAAGCCGGTGCCCGAAGGGTTCGACTGGGAGATGTGGCTGGGGCCCGCGCCGTGGAATCCGTATCGCGAAGGGCTTCATCAGTTCCACTGGCGCTGGAACCGCGACTACTCCGGCGGCATGCTCGCCGACTGGGGCGCCCACCAGCTCGACACCGTCCAGCTTGCCGCCGACACGGAGCGAACCGGGCCGGTCGAGGTCGAGGGCGTGGGCAAGCGGCACGAAACCGGCCTGTACGATACCTTTTACGAGTATCACCTCACGTACCGCTACGCCAACGGCGTTGAGCTAAAGGTCGACAGCGGCGGCACGGGCCTCCGGTTCGAGGGCAGCGACGGCTGGGTCGGCAACGACGGCTGGCGCACCCCCTTGAAGGCCAGCTCCCAGGAAATCCTGGAGAGCGTGATCGGCCCCGAGGAACTCCATCTGTTCACCTGTCCCGCCGGCGAGCACCGCAACTTCCTCGACTGCGTGAAAAGCCGCCGCGATCCGTATTTCCCCGCCGAAATCGGGCATCGCTGCTGTACGGTCGCCCACATCGGCAACATCGCCATGGAGCTCGGCCGCAAGCTCCGCTGGAATCCCGATGCCGAGGAGTTTCTCGACGACGACACGGCCAACCGCATGCGCTCCCGAGCCAGGCGCGAACCGTGGAGGATTTGACAAGCGGTTGAATTCCGGGGCCGTAGCGTGTAAACAGTGTAGATGAGCAGTAGGCAGTAGGCGGTTTGCAGCGAAAGGGAAGGCGTGCTGATGTCTCTTGCTGAAAGCTGACGGCTGATTGCTGAAAAACCGTCGTGCCCTTGATTCGCATGAGTGTCCCCCTGATCGAAATGGAGGAAGAAATGTTTCGCAACACGAGCCTGCTGGTTGCCGTTTTGGCGGTGGTTGCCTTTTTGGCCGGAGGTCTTCCGGCCGCGTTGGCCGACGAGGCCGCGGACAAGGCCTTCGAGACGCTCAAGACCTACGACTGGGGCCAGGATCGGGCGGGGCTCGGGGCCATCGACGCGGCCGTCGCCGCCTCGCACAACGACGAGGCGGCCCAAAAGGCGCTCGCCGCCCGGCTGGCCGCCGTGCTGGGGAGCGACGTCTCCTCGGCGTCGAAGGATTTCGTTTGCCGGGCGCTGAGCCTCGTCGGGTCGGCCGAATCCGTTCCGGCCCTGGCCCCGCTTCTGGCCGACGAAAAGCTCTCGCACATGGGCCGCTACGCCCTGGAGCGGATCCCCGGCGACGAAGCGGTCGCGGCGCTCCGTGAGGCCGCGGCGAAGGCCAAAGGTCGCGTGAAGGTGGGCCTATTGAATTCGCTGGGCGTACGCCGCGACGCCGCGAGTGTGGATGCCCTGGTGGCCCTGCTCGGCGATTCCGACGAAGAGGTCGCCAGTGCCGCGGCCGCGGCCCTCGGCGCCGTGGGCAATTCCGACGCGGCCAAAGCCTTGGGAACTTTCCAGGAAAAGGCCCCGGAATCGCTCCGCCTGGCGGCCGCCGACGCCTATCTCACCTGCGCCG
>JBDRTC010000161.1:0-6487 GCA_043824335.1 Planctomycetota bacterium
CCTCAAGATCGAGCGGTTCCGCCTGATCCTGACCGACGTGACCCGGAACGCGACGGGCGTGACCTGACAGCCCGTTGAATCCGCGGCGACAAAGGCGGCAGGTCTTCCGTGACCGTTTTCCAAACTGCGTCTTGATTGACGCCGACGTAATCATGAATCAACGTGTCGCGAATGCCGGCGGTCGGCTTGTTGGGCGGCCATGTCCGCCAAGCGCTGCAGAAGCGGATCCGCGTACTGATGGTCCCGGAGCCACTTGACCAGCTCCCCGTACCTCATGTCCGCGATCTCCGCGCTGAGCCTGTCCCGAGTTTGGCGCATGGCCTGCACACAATCAAATGTCTTCGAATGGGGCTCACTCATCGCCCGGGACCTCCCGTGGAGTTCGAATCTCGAGAAGGGGATAACCTCTCTTGAGGTTAACCGCGTTGAACGCGTGGATTCGCCTCAGGTTGACGATGTGCTTGAAGTTCCAGCTGACGAGAACGTCGACTCGCGCGACGGTGGCAAGCGCGATGTGCAAGCCATCCGCGCGCAAGCGATCCCCGATGGCGCCGTCGTCGATGTAGGCGGCCGCGAGTTCCTCCGCCTCCGGGGAGAGCGCGAGGATCTCGATGTGCGCTGCCGGCACTCGCCCGAGGGCCATCCTGACTGCCTCGGGAGCGGCCTCCAATTCCCGGAGAGTCAGTTCAGACAGCACCAACATCGACTCGCCGTCTTCAAAGGCCGCAAGCAAGCGTCGAGAAGCCTCGCGGAACTCGTCATCTTCGCAACCCCCGAGTACCGACGTGTCTGTGTAGATCCGTGGCTTCATGGAGGCATTCTACCCTTTCCTCGGTGTTTCCGCAACGGCGGGTGGCATGCCCTCGCTTGCGTGGGCATGTTTCCCGGCAGCCGTGAAGTCGGCACATGGCCAAACCAGTTTGGCCATGCCACCCCCGGATGTTCGACTTTCCACAACGGAAACGAAATCGGACTCCCAGCCCCGTTCAGTCGCACATCACGGCGAAGCCTTCCATGTCGGCCCGGGGACGCTCTTTGAGGAGGGCGTGGATCGGCTCGAACGTTTTGAGGATTTTTTGGTAGTCGGGGTCGTTGGTCGAGAGGAACACCGGGTTGCCGCATCGCTGGGTGCCGCCGGCTTTTTCGGAGAGCGGGGCCAGCAGGAAGTTGTTGTTCTCCGGGTGCATCACCCGGGTGTAGAACTTGCGGGGAATGCCGTCCTGGTGGCAACTGGCGCAGCGGCGCGAGGCGACTTCGGCGAGCGTGGAATCGAGATCGAGCGGCAGCATCCGCCGGCTGCCGAGCCGGGCCTTGTGGTTCGACGACGAGGTGCCGTAGTACGGAACGTTCAGGTCGAGCCAGAGATAGACCCTCCGCCGGTCGCTATCCGGCACGTCGATGCGCGGCTTGCCGTCTTCGTCGGGGTGGCCGGTGCGGATGATCTCGGCCAGCTTGCTCGCCGGGCTCCCCCAGCGGCGAGGGGCCGTCGCGAGCACGTTGTGCCCTGCCCCGTTGATTGTCCAGATCCATTCGGTGTACGGGCTCATGCCGCGGACGTTGTCGTACTCGGGCCCCGAGGGACTGCCGTGCTGGATCCAGTTCCACTCGCCTTGGGTTCCGGTGCGGCAGAGGATGTCGTACGAGACGTTGAAGAAATCGGTCATGTCGCCGGCCAGGTCAACGCCACCCGGCTGCTCGCGCTCGTTGTGGCACTCGATGCAGTTCCGGTCGAACACGCCCTGGACGACCTCCTGGTAGCTGAACCCTTTGACGCCCCAATCGGGCGTTTGGAGTTCCTGCACCTTTCCGTGCATGGCGGGCTGCGCTTTCGTGTGCGCGGTGACCGAGTTCCGGTGGGCGTGACATCCGACGCACCCCCGCACCTCGCCCGGCATCAGGTGGGTGAACGACCGCATCCGCTGCAGGGCGCGTCCTTCGCCGTCGAGGGCGAGGAAATAGATTGGCACTTCCGAGGGGACCTTGAAGGCGGCGCTCCCGTTGGGGGCGACGTCGGCAAACCCCCACACCTTCTTCGGGGCGTACGTCGCGCCGCACGAGACGAGCGGGAACTGGAAGCCGAACACCGCGATGTTCCGCATGCCGGGCCCGTCGAGCCGCTGGTTGTTCTGCGGCGTATGCGTGCTTTTTTCGATCTCCTGCACGACGGCGATCTCTCGGATCTCGCCGCGCCGCACGTGGGGCTCCAGGCCGTTGTAGACGTCCTGCATGAACACGGTCGCCCAGGCGCCCGAAACGCTGCCGTCTTCCGGCAAAACGACGTTTCGGTCCATCCAAGCGCCGGTCACCACGAGTGGCCGCTTCATCTCGCGGATCGGCATCGGGCAGTAGTATCCCATCCCGTCTTCCGGGAAGATCAACGAGACCGCGTTTGCATCGAAGTCGCGGAGTTGGAGCGTGCCGCCCTTGGAGACCAGAAACCGATTCTCGCTAACGGCCAGCGGCTTCTCGTAGGTGCCGCCGATCCGGCAGTCGAGCATGCCGTTGCCCCACGGTCCGCCGCCGAGTCGATGGGCGTAGATGTCGATTTCCGGCGTGAGGTTGCGGATCGCCTCGGGGGCGTTGGCGCCCTTGGAAGGGTCGATCGCCACGATCCCGCCGCGGCAGGAGCCGTTGTGGTTGGTGGCGGTCGCAATCACCTGGCTCGTGCCGGGGATCGGCTGCGCGTCCATGAACGTGCCCGGCGAGATCACCCGATTGCCGTAGAAGCTGGCCAGCGCGGTGCCGTCGGGGTTGAT
Organism: Planctomycetota bacterium; assembly: GCA_043824335.1. Classification (GTDB taxonomy): domain Bacteria; phylum Planctomycetota; class Planctomycetia; order Pirellulales; family Thermoguttaceae; genus JBDRTC01. The sequence continues at coordinate 2,757 of JBDRTC010000161.1, forward strand.
CGCCCAAAGGCTCTGGATCGGGCAGGCGGGCCGGTCGACGTACTCCCAGCGGGTGTAGATGATCCGTCCGTCGTCGAGCACCGAGGGCGTGAAGTCCATCAGGTAGTTGGCCGAAAGCCGCTTCTGGTTCGAGCCGTCGCTCTCCATGCGGTACAAGACGGGCGAAGTGACCACGTAGCAATAGGCGTAGGCCGGTTTCCGGTCGGAGATGTACGCGATGCCGCCGTCGGGCAGCCAGCATGGATCGAGGTTGTTGTACGTGCCGTGCGTCAGTTGCACGAGGCCGGTGCCGTCGATGTTGATCTTGAAGACGTGGTAGTTGCTCTCTTCGTCCAGGTAGCGAGAAATGTCTTCGATGTGGGCGACCGGGTTTGAAGCCACGTGCCCGCCCCGCCTGAGCGCGAAGACCACCTCCTTGCCGTCGTACGAGAGATCGGCCGTGGTGATCATTCCCTCGCCGGCATCGAAGATACACTTCAGCTCGCCACCCTCTTCATTGGGTGAAAAGACATAAAGCCCGCCGCCGGGCCGGAATCCCTCGACGTGATAGACGTACACGTGCGAGATATTCAGCGGCTTGCGCTTCACAAGCAGCATGTCCCTGAACCCGAGCTTGCCGTCGAGCAATTCCCGGCGGAGTGCCCGGGCCTCGGGCGTCTTCTCTTCCGGGGGAATGCGCATCTCGGCCAACTGCTTTTCGGTCACCGCCGAGCCGTACACGGCGATCTCCGCGGCGCCCGGGTTTGGCGAATCGGGGTGCGACGAAAGAAACTCGATGCGAACCTTGGTGACCTGCTGCTTGGGGAAGTGGATCATCTGGGGTCCACGCCGATGCTCCAGCGTACCCCGCACGGCCGGTTTCTCGTCGTCGTCGAGATAGACCTCGTAGTCCTTGAAACATTCGAGCAGCGGGCTGGTCACCCGGGCATAGTAGATGATCTCGGTCGCTTCGACCGGTTTGTCCCACTTGAGCGTGAACTGTCCCTCCTGCGTTGCCCGGACCGCCCAGTCGCTGTCCTGCTGGAACTCCGACGGAACGACGCCGCTCGTGGCCATTTCCGGTCGATAGGCGTCGCTGAACTGACTGCTCGCCGAGACCTTTGCCTGAGGAGCCAGGTTCTCGGGCATTGCATCGGCCAAAGCCGTGCCTCGCGAGAAAACTGCCCCAACAACGGCAATCAATACGAATGAGCAAATCGCGATACCACTTCGCATCGGTGTCTCCTTGACAGGAAAGAGAGGGCCCGCCGTTGTCGTGAACCGGTCCATTCGGATCATCCGGGTAATCGTGGGTATCCGGGAATACAAAGTCCCGTTGGTTCGGCAATTGTACTGCCCTCCCGTTGGTTCGGCAGTTGTACTGCCCTCCCGTTGGTTCGGCAGTTGTACTGCCGAACCTCATCGGCCGACCAGGGCGCGGCAGCACAACTGCCGCACGAACACGGGCATTGTAGTCGGCTTGAGGCGGTCTGTCTTGTGATGGGGCTGGTTGCTCTCTTGAGAGCGCCCTGCACATTCCGGGGGCACAGTCCCATCCACAAGAGCGGGGCGCATGGAGTCATCGAGAGCGGTGGGGAGCCACCTCAATCGCCCGATTCGAGGCATCGACGACCACCTCATCTCTCATTTCCTGATTTACGCAGTCTTTGTAGTCCCCGTATCCTGTGGCTCTGGGTGACTCGCAACGGGGCGGATGGCCGATTTCTCGGTGGATTCGGTATACTGGGGGTCCGGCTTTTCACGTTAGCTGCTCGCTATGACGCGATTCATCGATCTATGCCCGTCTCTTATCCCGACATCTTCCGAGAGCACTCTCGCCCGTTGGAGCCGATTCCGACGGATCAACCGCCCGTGCTGGCCAGGCTGGAAGGAATCCGGGCGGTGCTGTTCGACTTGTACGGAACGCTGTTCATCAGTGCCATTGGCGAGGTGGGCACGTCGCGGGAGCCGGCCTCGGGCACCGCGGCGAAGCCGTGGTCGGCGGCTTTCTCCGGCGCTCTGGCCGCGGTGGGCATCCGGCCGATCCGGCCGCTGGGCCAGTCCGTGACGTGTCTGTTCGACACGATTCTGTTCGACACGATCGAGGCCTCCCACGCCGCCTCGCGCGAGGCCGGCATTTGTTACCCGGAGGTCAACATTGTCGAGGTTTGGCGCGAAGTGCTCGCCGACCTGGGGCAACGCGGGATGCTGGAGGCGCGGAGTCTGGACCGGACGGAGTTGGAGCGGCTCGCCGTGGAGTACGAAGCCCGGGCGAATCCCGTCTGGCCGATGCCGGGCCTGCGGGAGTGTCTTGAGTCGCTCCGCGACCGGGGGCTGTTGCTGGGGATCATCAGCAACGGGCAGTTCTACACGCGGGAACTGTTCCCGGCCTTGCTGGGCCATCCGGCCGAGTTCTGGGGATTCGATTCTGAACTACAGCACTATTCTTACCGACACGGCCTCGCCAAACCGGGGCCCGACCTTTACGAGATGGCGGCCCGGGCCCTTCGCGGCCGAGGCGTGGAGCCGGCCGGGGCGCTGTACGTGGGCAACGACATGCTCAACGACGTCCGTCCGGCCGCGATGCTGGGCTTTCGCACCGCCCTGTTCGCCGGCGATGCCCGCAGCCTGCGCCTCCGCCGGGACGACCCGCGGCTTGACGGCGTGCAGCCCGACGTCGTCTTGACCGCGCTTGGGGAACTCGACGAATGCCTCTTGATCTAGCCCGCTAGAACTTGCTACGATCTCGCCCTGTTTGGCCGGCGCAAGTGCGGGACGTTGTTCTCCCCGGCCGATTCCCTACTTGAAAGCATCCTCGTGGTGTAGAATGAGGGGTGAGGGCGGCCTATTTGATTCTTTTCCTCTCTCCCAGAGCCCACCAACAAGCGATATCGGGCGGAAATCCAACGTAGAATTGTACGGCCCTTCACGTGCCCAAGCGGTGAACCCGTACGCCGGCAGCCCGATTCCCATCAGAGGTCCCCAGTCCCGTGTCGCAGAAGATCGGCTTTGTTTCAACGCGGTTTTCCGGCACCGACGGCGTTTCGCTGGAGAGCGCCAAGTGGGCGCAGATTCTCTGGGATCACCAGCACGTCAGCTATTGGTACGCCGGCAAGCTCGACCGGGACCCGAAGGTCAGCATGCTGGTGCCGGAGGCCTATTTCTACGACCGCGACAACGTCTGGATCAACGAGCGGGCGTTCGGCGTGCGCACCCGCACCGCGGAAATGACCCGCAAGATCTACGAGGTCGCCGATCACCTCAAAGAGACCCTCTATCAGTTTGTGGAGAGGTTTTCGATCGACATCCTGGTGGTCGAGAATGCGCTTTGCCTCCCGATGCACATCCCGCTGGGGGTGGCCCTGACGCACTTCATCGCGGAGACGGGGATCGCCACGATCGCCCACCACCACGATTTCTACTGGGAGCGTGCCCGGTTTTCCGTGAGCGCGGTCGACGATTTTCTCAACATGTCGTTTCCGCCCACCTTGCCCTCGGCCGAGCACGTTACGATCAACAGCTTCGCCCAGCACGATCTCTCCTGGCGGACCGGAGCCTCGTCGATCCTGGTGCCCAACGTGCTCGATTTCGAGGAGGCCCCGACGGAGGAGACGGCCGAGCCGGGTTTCCGGGAACGGGCCGGGCTGGAACCCGACGACATCGTGCTCCTGCAGCCCACTCGGGTCGTGCCCCGAAAGGGCATCGAGCACTCGATCGCCCTGGTCTCCCAGTTGAGGAACCCCAAGTGCAAG
>JBDRTC010000162.1:0-6321 GCA_043824335.1 Planctomycetota bacterium
GCCCCGCCCGACGTTGCTTCCGGGGCAGCCTGGGCTAGAATACCAAAAGAGTGTCGGTTGTCATACCAACCTAAGTCTTTCACCGGAGGCCGGGCCCGAGCGGAGGCCCTCTCCGCGAATGCACGCCCGCGCCGAATACGCGGCGAACCGTTCCCCCAAAAGGAGCACTCATGGACCCCAACTCCCAGTCGCAAGCGTTCGAGGAGCCGCTGGTTCCCGTGGCCGTCGTCGATCCCAGGGCCCCGAAACCACGCCGGAGGCGAACCAGCGCTTTGGGATCGCTGTTGATCGTCTTTCTATTGCTGGGCCTGGCCGGCTCGATGCTGTTGAACCTCGGCCTCTTGTTCGGCGGCAGCTCGCTCGAATCGGAAAGGAAGCTGCGCGAAAAACACTTCTCGCACGAGCGGTACGGCGCCCACAAAATCGCCGTCATCTCGCTGGAGGAAGTGATCCTGGGCGAAGACGAGGGCTTCGTCAAACGGCAAATCGACCAGATCGCCGAAGACGAAGACGTGAAGGCCGTGGTGCTCCGGGTCAACTCGCCGGGGGGAACCGTCACCGGGAGCGACTATCTCTACCACCACCTCTGCCGATTGAGAGACGAGCGGAAAATTCCCGTCGTGGTCAGCATGGGAAGCGTCGCGGCCAGCGGGGGCTACTATGTCGCCATGGCCGTGGGCGACACGCCCGAGACCATCTTCGCCGAGCCCACCACCTGGACCGGCTCGATCGGCGTGATCATCCCCCACTACGATCTCTCCCAGCTTCTCAAGGAGAAACTGGGAGTGGAAGATGACTCGATCAGCAGCCACCCTCTGAAGAACATGGGTAGCTTCGCCAAGGCCATGACCGAGGAGGAACGCCAGATCTATCAGACGCTCGTCGACGAGACGTTCGAGCGATTCAAGGGCATCGTCAGAGAGGGCCGCCCCAAGTTCCGAGGCGAGGAAGGCGAGGAGGCGCTCCGCGAACTGGCCACCGGGCAGGTCTTCACCGCGGATCAGGCCCTAGAGCGCGGGCTGGTTGACAAGATCGGCTTCATCGAAGACGCGATCGACCGGGCGATCGAGTTGGCCAAACTCGACAAGGACGACGTCTGCGTGGTGAAGTACGGGCGGGAACTGACGATGGTTGACCTTCTCTTGGGCGTCCGTGCCCCCGACCGAGGTGTCGACCTGGCCGCCCTGCTCGACATAACCGTCCCCCGGGCCTACTACCTCGCCACTCGCATGCCGCCGCTGGTCCGCAGCGGGCGGTAGCCGCTGACGGCATTCACGTCTGTGGATGCGTGGCACTGGCGTCTCGCCAGTGCTCGGGCCGGGGAGACAGGGACGCCGCGTCGCTCATTGCGATCTTGACGGTGGACTGGGATTCTCCGAAGCGCGCTCGGGCGGTTCCGGCGCTTGGGGTGGACGGCCGGGAGATTGGCGACGGGGCCCGCCGGGCATCGCTCGGCCCCGACCACCCGAGCCGAACCCGTCGGCTGGGGATGGACCTCCCCTGTGCGGATACAACCCACCCGGGCCGCGCATCCGGCCCGGGGCCCCCGGAGGACCCTGGGGCCAACCGGGTATTTCGCCGGGCCATCTGGAACGCATGTAGTGCAACCATAACGCCCGACGCTGCTCGTCGCCGGGCCGGGCCAACAGCCAATCCCGCATCTCCGGGCTGATCTCCTTCTCCAAGTGCTTGGCCAGCTCCTGGTCGCCGACCACCGGCGGTGGCCCGCCCGAGAAGCCGAACGCGTAGCGGCTCATGATTTGGACGCCAATCAAACGGGCAACCAGCGCGCTTCGCGCGTCGGCGTCCTTCTCCGAGAGCCACTTCCGGGCACTTTCCGGAAGCTCCGACTCCAACTGTTTCAGGTCGGCCTCGTCCATTCGCGGCAATTTCCCCCCCTGGGGTCTTTGTTGCCGCAACCACACCACCCCGAGGATTTCGAGACGTCGGGAGGGGTCGTCCTCCGCCTCGGCGAGCGCCTGTTCGACCCGCTGTCGATGTGGTTCGGGCAGCCCTTCCACGAGCCGGATTCCCTTGCGGGTCACGTACCCGTCAATCCAGTGCAAGAACGCTTCAATCTCCTCGTCACTTGCCGCGGGTGGGAACTGGTTCTTGATCAACATGGCCCGCCCTTCCGCCCACCGGGACTTTCTTTTTTCCCTCCGCTCGCAAATCTCCTTCATTCGCTTGATTCGCTCGGCGGGCGGCAAGTCGCGCAGATCGGCCCGCTCGTTCTGAGAGAGCGATTGCACCCACTCGCAGTACCGCTCGACCGTGCTCCAGAGTTCCTCGGACTGCGGGTGGCTTTCGATCTTCTCGTGCAGGTCGCGCAGCCGCGCTTGTTCGGCCGGGTCGAGGCCGGCAAAACGCTCCTGGGCCCGACGAAGCTCCGCTTTCTCGGCCGGGTCCATGCTCTCGATCCGCGCCCGCCGCTGGGCCAGCGTCTCGCCGGCCTCGACCGCTCCGGCTCCCAGCAGACTGCCGGCGGCCGCGAGCAGACAAGCACAGCAGACGGCCAGCGTGGATCGCCCGTCACGACTCATCCCGCGCCTCCTCCGAAAACAGCTCCTTCTCGTTGTCCAGCAGCATCTCGACGAAACGGATGTCGTCGATCTGGCGGTACTGGTCGAGCCTCTCCAGAACCGGCAGGTCCCGGAGCAATTCCCGGTTGGGGTCCGGCCAGAAGAGCAAGACCGCCAGAAACCCGGCCCCAACGGCGGCCAACGTGCTACCGCCGGCGATCCACCACCGCCGGTGCCGGAGCCGAGGAGCTTGAGCCTGCTGCGATTGGACGTCCTCGGCCGCCGCCACGGCCACCATTTCCAGGGTGCTCTGGGTGAAAACCTCGTCGACGTGGGCCTGCTCGAGGCTGTCCAACAGATCCCACGTCCCTTCGAGCTTCTCCAGCGTTTGCCGGACCTTCGCGTCGCTGGCCAACAACTCCTCGACCCGGCGAACGTCCTCGTCGTCCAGCTCGCCGTCGAGATAGGCCACCAGATGCTCTTCAAGCCTGATCTGGTCGTCGGTCGAATTGGCGTCGGCGTCGTGTGACATCGATTCTCAGAATGCCGTTCGTGATTGGTTACTTCGTGTTGTAACCGCCCCGTTCCTCTCTCGTCGCAGGGCGATCGCCTCGTTCGAGGTAGGGCTCCAGCACGTCCCGGAGATTCGTGCGGGCGCGGCTCAAGAGCGATTTGATCGCCTGGGGCGTGAGATTCATGGTAAGCGCGATGTCGGCGTAACTCATCCCTTCAAACTTGCTCAACAACACGGCGATCCGCTGGCGGTCGTTCAGGGCCTCGAGGGCCAATCGGACGATGTCTCGCGTCTCGGCCTTGGCCAGTTGCCGCGACGGGGTTTGCCCGCTCGAGGCCTGGGCCATCGCCTCCAGCGGATTGGCGCCCATCGGGCCGCTCTCGCGGACCTCCAGGCTCACCTCCCGGCGACGTGATTTGCTCCTTAGCGCGTTGGACGCCACGTTGTTGGCGATCGTGAACAGCCAGGTGGAGAACTTGGCGCCGGGAACGTAACTCTTCCGGGCCCGGTACACCCGCAAAAAGACCTCCTGGGCCAAATCTTCGGCCTGATCGCGGCTGCTCACCAGGTGCCCCAACACGCTGACCAGCCGCCCCTGATAGCGCAACATCAACTCCTCGAAGGCCGTGGCGCTGTCGTCGCGGACTTCGAGCATCAGACGCACGTCGGGGTCCCGCAGCGCGTATCTTCGGGCGGTGGATTCGGTGACCACCAACGGAGTCCCTTGGGATCATGACCGTGGCATCGTCCCGGACGATCCGAGACGCCTCCATTTCTAGTCTAGGCGAAGCATCACGCCCCGACCAGCCGCCCGCCGGCTTCCGTTTCCCCTTACATAACTAAAACCCCGCTTCCGAGCCGTGGTTTCTCTGGGGCTTCCGGCGAGACGGGAAGAAGGCGGTTCAAGCGCGGTCCCCCACCACGCCGGTAGATCGAGGGGAACTCCGGCAAGTCGGGGCCTCGGTGGAACTTAGGGGCTGTTAGCGGTCCCAGGGCTCGACGTTCGCCCGCTCGGCCCAGGCGTCGTACAACCCGGACATAAACTTGACCAGCGTCGGGTTCTTTTCGGCCAGGTCGTTCATCTCGGTGCGGTCGGCCTCCAGGTCGTAGAGTTCCCACGGTCCGGGAAAGCGGGAGACGAGCTTCCACTTGCCTTCCCGCACCGCGCGATTGCCCTCGTGCTCCCAGAAGATGGGCCCGCGGCGTCGGGTGCCGCCCAGCAATAGCGGCTTGAGGCTCTCGCCTTCGGTCGGTTTCAGCCGGTAGCCGCCGAGCTGGTCGGGATATCGGACGCCGGCCACGTCGCACAAGGTGGCCATGATGTCGACCACGTGTCCCGGCTCCCGGACCAGCCCGCCGCCGTTCTGGATCACGGCCGGCCAGGAGACCACCAATGGCGTGGCGATGCCGCCTTCGTGGACCCAATGCTTGTAGAGCCGAAAAGGCGTGTTGCTCGCGTTGGCCCAGGGGACGCCGTAGCTTTGATAGGTGTCTTCGCTCCCCGGCATGATGTTTGGGTTGTTGCCCACCTGGACGGCCAGTCCTGCGCGGGTCTTTTCGGGGATATGGAGTCCCTTCCATTGCGAGGCGATCTCTTCGGCGCAGCCTCCGTTGTCGGCCAGGAAGAGGACGATGGTGTTCTCCACCCGGTCGACCTGCCGGAGCCTTTCCAGAATCCGCCCGATGCCCTGGTCCATGCGGTCGATCTGGGCGGCGTAGACCTCCATCCGCCGCTCGTGCCACGGCTTGTAGGGGACGTCGTACCAGGCCATCACCCTCGAATCCCGAGGCGTCAGCGGCCACTCGGGCCGGACGATCCCCAGCCGGATCATCCGCTTGTGACGCTTTTCGCGGAGCACATCCCATCCGGAGGCGTATTTCCCACGATATCGGGCGATCTCTTCGGGCCGGGCGTGAAGCGGCCAGTGCGGGGCGCTGTAGGCCACGTAGAGAAAGAACGGTCGATCGTTTCGGGCCGCCTCCTCAATGAACCGGGCCGCGTGCTCGCTGATCGCGTCGGTGTAGTAAAAGTCGCCCGAGGCGCGGACGAAGTGCTCGCCGCGGGTCAACGTGACCGGGTCGAAGTAGCTGCCCCCGCCGTGGATCGTGCCGAAGAACTTGCCGAAGCCGCGGTTCACCGGCCAGGTGTGCTTCGGCCCGTCGGGCCCCGTGTGCCGGCTGACGTGCCACTTGCCCGACATCATCGTCTGGTATCCGGCCGCGCCGAGGACCTCGGCCAGCGTGGCGCACTCGCGGTTCAAGTTGCCGCGATAGCCGGGCGGTCCTCGATCGTCCATCATGTGCCCCACGCCGGCCTGGTGGGGGTAGAGGCCGGTGAGTAGCGCCGCCCGCGTCGGACAGCACCGGGCCGTGTTGTAAAACTGCGTGAACCGCAAGCCGCCCCGGGCCAGCTCGTCGAGGTTCGGCGTGAGGATCTCGGAGCCGTAGCACCCCAGGTCCGAGAAACCCATGTCGTCGGCCATGATCAGAATGACGCTGGGCCGCGTCTGGGCCGGCGCGCTTCGACCGGCAAGCCCCAACGCAACGACCAGCCAAACAAGCCACCAAGCGATGTCGTGTTGCACGATATTATCTCCCCCCGGTGCCAAAACTCGAGCCGCCGGGCTTGGCCCGGCGCATTTGGCGCGGGGACAAGCCCCGCGGCTCATCGCAGTCTTCTTGGAACGTGCCCTTTCTACTTCTGTTTTTCGACGACTACCATGTCGATGATCTCGGCCAGAATTCCATGCTGCGTGGCGACGTAGTTGACCGCACGTTGAATCGCGTTCTCACCGTACAAATAGCGATCACTCCCCCCTTGGGTCCACCAACGTCGCGGTCTGCGAGCGTCTTCGCTCAACCGAGCCTGGGTCGGCCCTTTCAGGGCGCGGCGTACGCCGGGGCCGTCCTCCGGGCAGTCGACCACCACCACGTGGACGTGGTTCGACATCACCGCCGAACGCAAGATTCGCCAGTCTCGCTCGACAGCGGACGTCACAAGCCGCTGGACGACCACCGCGGCTTGCTCGGCATTCAAGTACACGGTGGGCCACTTCTGCCGCTGACGCGCGAGTCTCCTCGTGTATTGATCGCCGTCGCTGTAAGCGGTCCCTGGAGTGTTTTCCTTCGGAATCCGAGAGCCGTCCGGACGGAAGCTGTCCGACACGTAACCCCGTTTGTCGCCGGGCAGCCACGTCCCGTAGCATGTCCAGGTGATCAGCAATCCGAACTCTTCTTCGTCGGCCACGGCAAGGCACCTTCCAAACTTGGGATTCCAGCATTCCG
>JBDRTC010000163.1:0-5600 GCA_043824335.1 Planctomycetota bacterium
GTTGCACTGCTGCCCCCAGCCGAGGTGCGGCAGTGCAACTGCCGCACCAACTGGAAATTGGGAAGTTATTCTTCGGCCGCCCCTAAAACGGCAAATCCCGGTTATGGCGATGAATCTTACGGCGCTGATCACACTACTGGCTGCCATGGTCGGACCCATGGCCTATGGGGCGGAGGTTCGCATCATCGCCGAGGAGCGGCGGACGCAATCGCCAGCTACGACTACGATGGCGTTCGAGCTGCCGGCCGTGCCGGAAGGTAACCAAGTCCGCCTGGGGCTCAAGGGTCGGATCGACTGGAAAATCTTGGCCGGGTCGAACCCGTGGCTGCTCGTAACCGTCAACAACGATCGTCTGACCGGGCCGGACCTGATCAACAAACCGCTCGAATTCACGATGCTCAACGGGATGGACACGACCTGGGCCTATGGGCCTTGGTGGCGGATCTGCTACGCCCCCGACTTCACCGATGAACTGCGGACGGCAAAGCTTCCCTTCGCAATTCCGGACACGGACCCGTACGAGTTTGTGTGGGACGTTACCCCGTACGTCAAGCCCGGCAAGAACATGCTGGTCATCCATCACAAGAAGGTCTTGTCGCAGGGCTCGACGCTTGTGCTCCGCGACATCCGTGTGGAATTCGGCAAGCCGGTCACCTCGAAAGGCCAAGGCAAGGTTAATGCAGCGCCCACGGGCCCGGTGCCGACGTTCGTGGCCCGGGGAAAGGAGCCCGTCAAGATCGACGTCAAGCTGACTAACGCCGACCTGATAATCACGGCGGCAGGTCGGCCCCTTGAACTGCACTCGCGCACGAGTGCGCCTGACGGAAAATGGGCGCCGGCTCAAGCCGGCAAAGCCGGCGACGATCTGACGGCCGTCTGGACCGCCCCCAACCATTGTGTCACGCGCAAAGTCACGGTGCGCGACGATCACGTCCACGTGGCCGACACGATCACGAACACGACGGACGGGCTCATCGGCGTGATCCTCGAGCATCGGCTTCGTCTAACTGACGGGCCGACAAAAGTGCTGCTCGGCGGCCGCCCGCCGTTGTCGGAAACAAGCGTCGGCGGACATCCGGCTCATCCAACGGCCTTGGCAGTCTTCGACGACCATGCCGTGGGGCTTGCCGCCGAGGACGACATCTTCCGCATCCACGTCGAAACGTTCCGCGAGCCGGACGCGATCGGGCTGCGGGATCGGCAGCTTGGCATCGCGCCGGGGGGATCTCACACACTCCAGTGGAGCATCTATCCGGTGCCCCGGGGGGATTACTGGGACTTCATCAACGCCGTCCGCCGCAATTGGGGCGCCAACTACACAATCCCGTACGCAATCTGCTTCGATTCCGCCGCTGGCGCCTCTAAGAACAGCATTGAAGCGCATCGGGCATGGCTGGCCAAGCGGAAGTTGAAGACCCTTGTTTCCGGTCAAACGTATTTTGTCGAGGACGGTGCACAGCCAAGGGACATCCTGGCCGAAGGCACCGCGATTCCGATGGCCAAGATCTGGTGTCGGAACGTGGCCGACTGGATCGACAAGATGCACAAGATCGACCCGTCGTTGAAGGTGCTGATCTACATCCACGCCCAGATCTGCACCGAGCCCAACGCGGAGAACCTGTACGCCGAGAGCACGCTCCTCGACGCCGAGGGCAACCATGTCACCTCGCCCTACAAATATCCTGTCTACATCTATCTGTCGACTCTGGAGAACGCCTACGGCAAGGCACTGATGAAGGCGGCCGAGGAGACATTGCGGGTCACGGGAGCCGACGGATTCTATTGCGACGAGTTCGCCTGGGCCACGGAACACTACGCGTACGACACGGCATGATGTGTCGCAGGGGAATGCCGATGGCAGGGGCGACTATTCCGGCACCAGACACCTCGCTCAGACACAAAGCCACAGTCGGAGAACAGCAGGGTAGTCCCGTTTGGGGCACCGGTTCAGCATGTGGGCAAAGCTCATCAACACCTGTGTGGTCTGCGCAGCCTGGACGCCCACTTCCTGACCACGACCGCAACTGTTCGGAATGATTCTTCGAGATTCAGAGCGGACAAGGGGACGTGTCGAGAAAGGACCCCTTTTGAGACAGCGGTGGTGACCGACGAAATATCGCCAACGGGGGGGCGCTCGTCATCTGGCTCCTGGCCCTCAGGGCGTCGTCCCAAAACCCGTCGATTCTGAGTTCTTGATACTCGCCGCAATTCGAAGGTTTGCTGGGACTGGCATGTGGCTCACGTGTTCGCGACCAGCCAGCGCCGGATGCGTTCGGCGACGCGGCGCTGGTGAAGGCGGCCGAGTCGGATCCGAAATCCTTTGTCCGCCGCGAAGCGCTCAAGGCGCTGAAGAAGTTTCCGCACGATGATACGCGCCGAACACTGCGGGAAGTGATCAAGAGCGACCAGTCGTACTACGCCGTCGCTGAGGCCCTGGGCCGTAGTACGTTGAACACAGAATCGTTCAGTTGTTCAACCTCCTTGCGAGTCTTGCCCAAGAATGCAAACTCGCACGTTCCGTACGGCAGGCAACCGGTATTGTACGGCACGATTCCCGACCTCGTTACCGGGTCGAAGAAGAGGGAGCCGTAACGTTCTGCCAGTACCTCGAACGACCGCGCAGAAGTCGATATGCTGGTCGTCGCAAACGCCTCGATCAAGCCGTGTGCGACGGCCATGGGGTTCTTGTTAAGACGGTCGACGATGCCCTTGGGGTAGGTGGCACCGTTAACCCTTGGATTGATCTCCACGAAGAAGTAGTCGTCGTCGCCATTTTTTGGATGCCGATGCTCACAAAAGTCGTACCCGACGTGTCCGGTCACTCCGAGATCTTTCAGCCACTCCGAGAGCTTCCGTACATCTTCGATCATCTGGCGACAGGTCACAGCACGGCTCGGATAACTGTTTCCGACGTGTCGGATGCCAGCTTTGAGCCGTTGGTCGGTTACGCTGGTGCACGTAATACTCTTTCGTTTCGGATCGATGTACATGCCGATATTGGGCGAAACCGCCACGTCGAAGCCCACTTCCACCAGGTAGATCCTGTTGCCGGTTCGTTCCACAAGCTCTTCGAGACGCGAGCGGATACTCTCTTCGGAGCGGTCGAGGATCAAGGTGGCAGACCCGGATGACCCGCAGGTCCCGCGGATGACGACTTTCCCCGTATGGGGTAAGTATCGGCGGACAGTCCTCTCCAGGGCCGAGACGTCGACCGGGGGTCGGCACGAACGCTCCGGCAACAGGACCACTTCCCCCGGGGCGACGGGAATTCCCAGCTCCACGGCTCTTCTCCGAACGAGGTGCTTCTGATTGGCGAGTTCTACGGCATCGGGGTTTGCCCCCGGATGACACCGCTGGTGCCCCAGCATCTTTCGCAGGACGGCATTCAGCGCCATTTCGCTCTGAGAGTAGAAATAGCTGTTCAGACAAACGGCCTCGCGGCCCTTTAGCAGCCGGAGCAATCGTGCCAGGACTTCGGTGTTGTGCAGTATCTGTTCGGACAAGCAGGGGTTTTCGTGGGCGGCCTTGCCCGTGTTGACCGCGACGATGCGTTCCCGCCGTGGGCCGAGACCGAGTTCTGCAAGAAACGCGAGGTAATGCTCGTCGATGGGGTCATGCACGAAGACGATATCCTCGGGTCCGGCAAGCACCAGCGCCCGTTCGGCATACCGGTTCAAACCGGGAATACGGCTTGCCAACTCCTTCACGTTGGGAAGCACGTTGCAGCAATGCACGAACAACTGCGTCGTATGTCCGGATCCAAGTGTATCGACGATCGACGCGACGGAGTGACGATCGGCGGCTATTGAGCAATCACTCGTGACCACGGTCACTCCTTTCATTGATCGGCAAGGGGTTGGTCTGTTGCACTACGTGAGCTATGCCGCTGAGCGCGCTTGCAGTTCCTTTCCCGCCAAAATGCTCTCCAGCCGAGCGGGCACTTCCAACCCGGCCCGCTGAAGGTACAGCGCAAGCATGGCCGCAAAATCTCGTTCTGTTGCGGGAAGGACATATTGCCGCCCAGGGTCAGTAGACCAACGGATACTCGGATAGGGATTGGCTTCCCATACGATCATCTGGCCCTTGCAGTCGTAGGTGTAGTCGAATGCGACAAAGTCGAGACCAAGCTCCTTCCTTGCCAACTGCAGTTCCCGGTGGTGTGGGTTCGGTTTCGTGACGAAGTCCAACTCTTCCTGTTTGGTTGCATCGTTCGTCAGTCGATACTTCCCTCGGACCTCCCAGCTCCTTGCGATGTGGATGCCGTCAGACAGCCCAACGTCACCGGCCGCCAGATACCGATAGCGCCGATAGAGACCGTCGTTTGGATTCCTCGTATCGATGAACTCCACAGCAACTGGATGGGAGAATCGCTCCAGGGGTGCTTCTGCCACATCGCAGGGTCTTTCGATGAGAACAATCGACCCTCCATGGCCAGAATTCTCACGGACCAGCAAGGGCGGCTCCATTCCGCCGAGCGTTTCACGAAAATCATTGATGTTCTGGATGTCGACCATTTTGGGTGTGCGTATTCCTATGCGTGACAAACGCCGGGCACACTCCGATTTGGCGGCGTTCGAAAGGCGGTCAACGCGATTCACGATGGGAATCTGATATCGATCGCAATCCGCCGCAAGGCGACACGCTTGAACGTATCCCCTCGGAGACCAGTGCTGCAACGGATCTTGTAGCCACGGAATGTGTAGGAGATATGGCGATCCTTCGCGGACTCGATACGGCAAGAGGCGAAGCTCGAAGAAGGCCCGCAACTCCGGAAAAGTTGCCGCAACCCATTGGAGAAAATCGCCGTAAAAGCCCGGCTGTCTGCCGCTGTGCCGGACGACCAGAAAGCGCTTCTCGGCCGTCACCCAACGCCGATTCGAAGCGGCATCCCGCAAAGCCAACGGCAACCAGCGTAGGCGGGCCTTCAATGAATAGATGAAACGACTCATGTGGCAGGCTCCATATTCTCGGCGAAAAAACGAGTGCGGAACTCCAGGTCACGGGACAAAACATGACGAGACGTGGCCGGACAACCTGAACTCCCTGAAATATGGAGAGAAATCCCAAGACTCTTCGATCACCCCCGTGTTGACGCAGATGACCAGCAGGAATCCGTTCCCCGCAACATACACATACTCGCCGTCGCACGAGGGAACGAAGCCGAACGAGGCTTGTCTCCACCGCGGAAAAACGAACCGCCGTTCTCGGAATCGTGGCGATAGCACCCTGAGGTTCCACTTGACCGTTGCCTTCTGCGTCTGAGGCGGGAGCCGACTTTGTGTCAGTGGGCGATGAGAAATTGGTGTGAGAAATTGGGACGAACGTCCTGCCGCAAAGCGAGGGTGCCACTCAGAGAAGTGGCAGCGCCATTTCGAATTCTGACGCCTCTCTCCAGTTCCAGTAATCAACCACGGCCGTAGGCCGTGGCTTCAGTGATTTAATGAAAGGCGGGGAGTATACGCAAGTTAGGACAGCGTGCAAATACCAGTTAGAGCGAAAAGGAATAGCTGCCCTGGAACCGGAGACCCATCCAGAAACCCTCTGTTGGCGGGGTGGGACAGACAAACGGGACAGGTCCAGTTTGCCTGGAGGCGTCCGAG
>JBDRTC010000164.1:0-3628 GCA_043824335.1 Planctomycetota bacterium
GTTCTCGAACGCCCCGTTCCCGGAGTGGTTCGAGCCGCTGCTGAGATGACCGCGACAACCGAAAGCCCACTTCCGAGCGATAGAGCGTTACACCTGACCGCCGAACCAACAAACCACAAGCTGCCCCGAACCAACCACAACGTTCCTCGTCCAACCGGCCAGCCAATCCGCGCACCATCAGCGGCCAAACCCTCCCCCAATCGGGCCGCCTACTCTCGCCCCATACCCGCATGATGCCCCAGTCGACCGACAAAAGTCAACGCCAAGAATTAGCCAGGCGACCGGAGTGTTGATCCGGGAAAGGCGCCGCAGAGCGGGCTGCCCCTGTCGAAGGAGACCGTGACCCTTCTCCCCAGCGACGTCGAACTCCCGACCGCATCCCAACGGCACCGGCGAAATGCCAGCGCCATCCGCCGAAGCCTCACCTACGTTCTGTCAGTGTCTGCCCAACGTTCTCATATCCGCTATTTGTCCGCCACGGTGGGACCTACCGTTGTCTGATTGTCAGTCGGGGCCGTAAATGTCCCGCACCACTCGGAGGTGCATCAGCTTCTGAGCGATTTTCTCAAAACCATCGGGGAATTCAAACGTGTTCCGACTGACATGATAGCCTCGGCGTTCCATCTCCTGCCGGAATTCCTCATAATCTTGTTCATCGAACAATCTGCCTCCGTCCCAGCCACATTCGGAGAGGATGTCCGCGACCTGCGGAATGGTCTTCGGCTTTCTCTTAACGAGCAACTCCCGCAGTTTCCTCTTGCTCAGTCTATGCACTATGCCACTCAGTTGCGCCACCGATTCGAAGTACTGGTTCGACAAGTCGAGATAGAGACGGTCACCAAGAAGGGCTGGTGCTTCAGCACGCTTGCAGAGGAGAGGAATCACGACCTTTTGCCTTTCTTCCTTTTCCCGGTTCAAGGCTGCTCCAAGTTCTTCCATGCACCATGCCGACTTGACAAGAGCAGGTGACAACACGACAGCGACATACCTGCATTGGGACAAAGCTCTTCCGATGCACAGATGTAGCGGATCACCGGCCTCCAGTTCCCATTCATCGAGCCAACCGTCAACTCCCACCCGATCGAGATCTCTTGCAAGCGTACGGACAAATCTCTTGTCCTTCGAACTGTGGCACAGAAACACGTCCGGGGTCCGACACAGTTCAATTGCGGTGCGATTCTCACGTCGCCTCCGTTTCTTCGCAGGAGAAGGCTTGGTGGGCACCCAGCGAAACCCGCCTTTCTTGAGTTGCGGAGGCCGTCGTTTCTTCGTAGATGGCCGCTTTTTGCGCGGGTGACGGGAACCGACTCTGAGTTTTGGACCCATGGGTTATTCCTTTCTGCGACCTCACTTGAGCTTTCGGTTCCTTTCTGACGTGGTCGGGTGGCACTGGCGCCTCACCAGTGCCACGCCAGGAGCAGGGCCAAAACGCCCGTGGCACCCAACGGTCGCACCCAAGCTTGACCGTGGCATTGTTCATTCTGTCCGCTTGGCGTGGCCGTGTCTACTCCGGTGCGATTCTTCTCCGCGCAGGGCGCTTCCGGACACCGGCGTCTGCACCGCTCGTCCGTCGAGATGGACCATCAATACCGCGAGGTCGGCGGGGGTGATGCCGCTGATGCGGGCGGCTTGGGCGAGGTTGGTGGGGCGAATGCGGGTGAGCTTTTCGCGGGCTTCGGAGCGTAGGTGGGGGATGGCGCGGAAGTCGAGGTCTTCGGGGATGCGCCGCTCGGCCAGGC
Source organism: Planctomycetota bacterium (assembly GCA_043824335.1). Lineage (GTDB taxonomy): Bacteria > Planctomycetota > Planctomycetia > Pirellulales > Thermoguttaceae > JBDRTC01. The sequence goes on from JBDRTC010000164.1 coordinate 1,740, forward strand.
GGCGCTGGCGCGCGATGTCGGCGTCTTCCCGCGAGAGGTAGCCGGCGTACCGGGCGTCGTGGAGCACCTGTTGGGCGTGCTCGTGCGGCACGTCGTGGAGGTCCGGCAGTTGGCGGAGCACGTCGGCCCAGGTAATCTCCGGACGGCGGATTAGCCGCGACAAGGGGATCTCGCCCGAGCGGGTCGTGTTCAAGAGATCTACGATTCGGGCGATCCCGGCTTCCTTTTCCCGGAGCCTGTGGTAGCGGGGCCCGTCGGCGAGGCCCAGGCGATGGGCCAGCGGCGTGAGCCGGCGGTCGGCGTTGTCGTGACGCAACCGCAACCGGTATTCCGCCCGGCTGGTGAACATCCGGTAGGGCTCGTCGACGCCCCGGGTGACGAGGTCGTCGATCATCACGCCGATGTAGGCTTCCTCCCGGCCGAGCACGAGCGGGTCCTTGCCCCCGAGGGCCAGGGCGGCGTTGGTCCCGGCCACGAGCCCCTGGGCGGCCGCCTCTTCGTAGCCGGTGGTGCCGTTGATCTGCCCGGCCAGGTAGAGGCCGGCCACTTGCTTGGTTTCCAGCGACGGCCGCAACTGCTCCGGCGGCAGGTAGTCGTACTCGATGGCGTAGCCGTAGCGGAGGATCTTGGCCCGCTCGAGGCCGGGGATCAGCCGGACGATGGCGTCCTGCACGTCGCGGGGCAGGCTGGTCGACAGCCCGTTGACGTACACTTCGTCGGTGTGGCGGCCTTCCGGTTCGAGGAAGACCTGGTGCCGGTCCTTGTCGGCGAAGCGGACGACCTTGGTTTCCAGCGAGGGGCAGTACCTCGGCCCGGTCGATTCGATCTGGCCGGTGTACATGGGGGCGCGGTCGAGGTTGGCCCGAATCAGGTCGTGGACCGCCGGGTTTGTGTGGGTGATCCAGCAGGGGATCTGCTCGCAGTCGATCTTGTCGGTGAGGAACGAGAAGGGCTGCGGGTCTTCGTCGCCGGGCTGAAGCTCGGTCTTTTGGTAGTCGATGGTCCGGCCGCTCAGACGAGGCGGCGTGCCGGTCTTGAATCGGGCCACTTCGAGCCCCAAGCGCTTGAGCGCCCGGCTGATGCCCGAGTTGGCTTCCTCCCCGGCCCGGCCGCCGGGCAAGGTCTTGTCGCCGTAGTGAAGGACCCCCTGCATGAACGTGCCGGTCGAGAGGATGACGGCCCGGGCGTGATACGCGGCGCCGCTTTGGCCCCGCACGCCGACAATGCGCGGGAGCGCGCCGGAGTGTTCGACCAGCAGATCCTCCGCCGTTTCCGGCATTAGCGCCAGGTTCGGCTGAAGCTCGACCAGGCGCCGGACTTCCTCCTCGTAGGCCGCGCGGTCGGCTTGCGCCCGGGGACCGTGCATGGCCGGCCCCTTGCGGCGGTTGAGCACGCGGAACTGGATTCCGGTGGCGTCGATCGCGCGGGCCATGGCGCCGCCCAGGGCGTCGACCTCGCGGACGAGGTTCCCCTTGGCCACGCCTCCGATCGCCGGATTGCAGCTCATCCGGGCGACCGAGTCGAGATTGGTGGTCAACAGGGCTGCCGACGCTCCCATGCGCGCAGCGGCCAGCGCGGCCTCACACCCTGCGTGGCCGGCCCCGACCACGACGACATCGAACTCATGCTGCGGCGTGCTCATACCGTGCATGATAGGACCGCCCCGGGATGCGGGGAAGTGTGGCGAGACGCGCCGTTCGACTTCCCTGAGTGGGATGGACTTTGGATTGCACCGTGTTTTGGGGTGCCGCGGGCATCTTGCCCGTGTGCACTGGCGAGACGCCAGTGGCACCCGACCGCCTCCGTTCGACACCGCGCTGGGGTTGCACCGTGTTTTGGGGTGCCGCGGGCATCTTGCCCGTGTGCACTGGCGAGACGCCAGTGGCACC
>JBDRTC010000165.1:0-3329 GCA_043824335.1 Planctomycetota bacterium
CAGTTGGCGAAGAAGCTCAGGCCCAACGTCGTTCTCATGGACATCAAGCTGCCGAAGCTGGATGGCGTTTCCGCCACCAGAAAAGTGCGCGAAGAGTGCCCGGATACGAATGTGCTGATCCTGTCGTCGTATGAAGATGAGGCGCACGTTATGGAGTCGATACAGGCCGGCGCTAACGGCTACCTTTCCAAGATGCTGCCCGCCGCCGAACTGGTCAACGCGCTGAAGACCTTCGCCAACGAGGGCTTGATGATCCCGCAGCCTGTTATGGGAAAGCTCCTCGAGGGCTTGCGCTCGATGTCCTCCTCGACCGCTGAGGCGACGCTGGTGGCGCTGACGAAAACGGAGATCCGGGTCCTGGCGCTGCTCGGAAAAGGGAATGCCAACAAGGATATCGCGGCCGGCCTCGGGTGCAGCGTTAAGACGGTGAAAAATCATCTTAACAGCATCTTTCAGAAGCTTGATGTGAGCAACCGGACCGAGGCCGTCGTCAAGGCCATTGAGATCGGGCTTATTTCAGCCGAAGAAGGGTTGTAGGTCTCGTTAGGGCGCAATAAGCCCCGCTCCCTGTGTTTGGGGAGCGGGGCTTTTTTGTGCCGCATTCGTGGTCGGCGGTAAGGTATTGGTGTCCTAAAATCGTACACGAAGTCATGCGATAGAGAACTCCGCTGAATCAGGATCGCACCGGCAGCGGAAGCGAGGAAGCCGGTATCCCGGAGCGGCGAAGTGCCGCCCCGGGAAATTTTACCGGCACGCGAACTCGGTCCTGGACCGAGGTCTGATATCCGGCGCCGTTGCCGGAGGGCGCGGCAAAACCTACGGAATCGTTCCCATCGTCGGCAGGTAATGCCAAGGGGTGCGCGCAGGCCCGCGGGCAGCTCAGACTGAGCCGAGAAAACGGACCCACGCGCGGGAGGCGGTAGCCGAGCATTGATAGTGGAAATGAGTGACGTAATAAATTACGTCACCCGTGATGTATATCGCATGATTCGCTCATTTTTTGAGGGGTTGGGGGAATTATCCAAGGCCGACGTCCGTCGTCTCGCGGCGGCTGCTTCGCGGGGGGGAACTTGCGATGCGCGAAGCGCGTCGCAAGTCGCGCGCCCGAAGCGCGCAAAAGAAGCCGTTGATGCGATGCGAACGGCACGACGCCGGCTGCGCCGGCGTCGGAGTTCGCGCGCAAGCGCGCGAACTTTCCCAACGGCAACAGCCGCGGCAAGACGGTCTCGCTGCTGCAAGAGTCGGGGGGCATTTGATATCGTGAACGGCCGTACAACTCGCATCCCGACGCCGAGGGGATGGTCACGGAGAGGTGACTGTCATGTCCCGGCGTACGCAAAGTGTGAAGTTTCCCATGATGTCTGGAGCCCGCGGTCCAGGATCGATGACCCCGCAAATCAGGGCGGAGCGCGTCGACGATCTGCCCATCTTGTTGGCGTATGCCAAGGAGATGGGGGTCGCCGAAGCGATCGACCGCGCCATCCCCAAAGTACACGGCAACCGAACAGGCCTGAGCTACGGACACGTGGCGTGGGGCTTCCTCGCTTCGATCGGAACGCAGCGGGACCACCGGCTCAACATCGTAGAAGGGTGGTCTACCCAGAACCAACGTTTCCTGGAGCAAATCATGGGCCAGGACGTCGGGGAGAAGGATTTTACCGACGATCGCTTGGCGGACTTGCTCTGGGAGTTGGGAGATTCCGAGATAGGGGAAACTATTGAGGAAGATGTGGGGCGGCGTATGGTGGGGGCCTACCGACTGCCGGCGGAAACGGGCCGGGCGGACACGACGAGCGTGAGCGTCTACCACGATCAAGAGGGAGAGGATGGCCTGCTGAGGTTTGGCAAGAGCAAGAATCATCGCCCCGACCTTCGCCAATTCATCCAGGTCCTGGGAACCCTGGATCCGGCCGGGATTCCCTTGACCACGAGCACCTTGCCGGGCAACCGCGCCGATGACGGGGTTTACTGGCCGACTTGGCAGCGAATGACGCGCATCCTGGGGCGCACGGACTGGGTCTATGTGGGCGACAGCAAGCTGCACAGCGCGGAAAACTTGGCTCGGATTGCCCGAGCGAAAGGATACTTTCTGACGCCTATCCCCATGAAGGGGAACGTGCCGGAGGAGTTCGACGAGTGGTTGAAGTCCGCGCCCAAGAAGCTCACGCCGGTCCGCCTGCCTGACGCTAAGGGGAAGAAACGGATTGTGGGGTACGGATTCGAGGTCGAGCGGGATTTGTCCTGGACCGACCCTGAGACGGGTGAGGAAGTCGAGGTGACCGAACGTGTGTTTGTCGTACGGCGTGAGAGCTTCCGGAGGAAACAGATCCATGTCTTTCGGGAACGTCTTGAGAAAGCGGAAGAGGAACTGCGGTCGAAGAACGGCAAGCGTGTGGAGAATCGAGAGGAATTCAAGACAGCAGTTGAGGAGATCGTAGAACGACGCGGAGTGGATGAGTATCTGAGCGTGAAGGTGAGTTGGGAGAGTGAGCGGGAAGAGAAGTGGGAGGGGCGGGGGCGTCCGGGACCGAACCGGAAAAAGCGCGTGATCGAACATACCCGCGCCCGCGTGTCGGTGAGGCGACGGAAGAAGGCGATTGCGGAGTTCGAAGAACAGGCAGGCTGGCGCGCCTACGGGACGAACGTACCGAAGAAGCGCATGAGCCTGCAGGACGCCGTGGAGAAGTACGCAGGGCAATGGCAGCCCGAGCGGGGGTTTCATATGCTCAAAGGCGGCATGCTGAAGGTGGCCCCGATCTTCCTGCGAACAGAGCGGCACATCCGTGGGCTGTTGCTTGTCGCGAGTATGGCCCTGCGCTTGCTCATGCTCGTCGAGTTCGTAACGCGGCGAAATCTGTCCGCGGCAAAGGAGACGCTGACCGGTCTGTACGACGGGTTGCCGAAGAAAGCGACGGATCGCCCGACGGCGGAGCGCCTGCTGAGACAGTTCGATGGGATCACGTTGATCACCGTGAGCGCAGGCAAGCAGGTCCATCGGCAACTGCAGGACTTTACGGCTCAGCATAAGAAAATTCTCAAGTACATGGGACTACCCACAAGCGTCTACACCCTGCTGGAGTCCGGATGATGCAAATTCCCCGGCCTCTCAGAAAATGAGCGAATCATGCGTATATGTACGCATTGAAGGCGGGGAAGGAACGGGCGGAGTGCCGCGAAGGTCTGGTTGGAGCTTAGAAGGGGCCAGCCTCAGCTGTTTTGCCGAATGGGAAAGTGCATATGTCGGCTTTTAATCCCCTATGGCGATAACACAGTTAACTATGTTATCTTCATACGGTATGGGAGCACCATACAAGCGGCCGGTCAGGATT
>JBDRTC010000166.1:0-9689 GCA_043824335.1 Planctomycetota bacterium
CTTCGGTTCCGATTTTCCCTGGATGGACCCCAGGGCAAACCTCTCTCGAGTCCTGCTGGCGGACATCGACGACCAACTCAAGCGGAAGATTCTCTCAGACAACGCACGTGCAGTATACAAGATCCGGGTGGAATCGTGTTAAGCATTGACCTCACGGGAAAGGTTGCCCTGGTTCTTGGGGGCAGTCGCGGCATCGGCGCCGGGATTACGTCGGCCCTGTGTCGAGCCGGCGCTTCGACGGTCTTCACTCACACCGGCAACCCCAAGCACCAGGGCCGTCTCGAATTGCTGCTGGCCCGTGTTCAGGAGGAAGGCGGTGAAGCCAGGGCGGTTGCCTGTGATGCCCTCGATGCGGAAATGACCGCGCTGGTAGCGAATCAAATCGTCGATGAGCACGGAAGGGTGGACGTTCTCGTCGCCAACGTGGGCCAGAACCTGGCCCGGCCCGCCGAAGAGGCAACCGACCAGCAGTGGCGCCAATTCATCGACATGAATCTCTCAACCGCCTTCTACGGCGTGCGCGCCGTTCTGCCGCACATGGTGAAGGCCCAGTTCGGGCGGATCGTTTTCATCGGTTCCTCGGCGGTTTACGACGGTGGGGGCGGCGCAATCGACTACGCCGCCGCCAAGGCCGGCTTGGCGGGCATGATGCGGTATCTGGTGAAGAACTATGCCCGCAAGGGCGTTTTGACCAACCTCGTCCATCCCTGCGTCATCGATACGGATTTGCTCCGCGAGCGCTACGACGACGAGGAAAAGAGGAGACAGCTAACCGCCCAGGTCCCGGCAGGTCGTCTGGGCAGGCCGGAAGACGTCGCCGCTCTGGTGGCCTATCTGGCCAGTCAATGGGGCGACTTCATCTGCGGGCAGGAAATCCTCATTGACGGTGGGCGCACCTTCTTCCGGTAATTGAACAATCGCGGTCGGGGTTGGCACATGTAAGGAGTTGTGAAATGACTGCTGGCCTGAAGCTCGGTTCCAATCTGTGCCCGTTTTCACGCTTGTCCGACCGCTTCGTACCAGGTGGGTACACGGAAGGGTACGAACTTCCCAAGCAGTTGGCGATGCTGTCCCAGATTGAGGGCATCTCGGGCGTGGGCCTGGCCTGGCCCTGTCAATTCCAAGACCCCGCCGCGGTGAAACGGGCTCTCGATGACACCGGCTTGAAACTATGCACGGTCGACACAGACATCTATACCGAGGCCAAGTTCAAACAGGGGTCGCTCTCCAACCGCGATCCGACAATCCGCAGGCAGGCCGTGGATCGCATCAAGGGCACGATCGATGCGGCCGCGGAATTCGGCTCGCCCGACATCAACCTCTGGCCCGGTCACGACGGATTCGAGTACTTCTTCCAGGGTCACTATGCCGACGCGTGGAAATGGATCGTGGAAGGGCTCCAAGAGGTCTCGGAACACAATCCCGACATCCCCATCAGCATTGAGCCGAAGTGCAAGGAGCCTCGCGCCAACCAGTACCTGGCCAACACGGGCAAGGTGCTGATGTTGGTCAACAAGATCAACAAGCCCCACGTTGGCATCACCTTGGACTTCGGCCACAGCATTGCCGCCCTGGAAAGCCCCTCGGAGGTTGCCGTGCTCGCCATGCTGGAGGGCCGTCTCCAACAGATTCACATCAACGACAACTACCGCGACTGGGACCACGACCTCGTGCCCGGCGCGGTGAACGTTTGGGACCACGTCGAGTTCTTCTACTGGCTCCGCAAGCTCGGATACCAAGGATGGTGCTGCATCGACATTTATCCGTATCGAAATGAAGGACCTGAAGTATTGAAGTGCGCCGTGCAAGTGGTCGACAAGTGCTGTCGAATTGCCGACCGACTTATCGAAATGGACGTCGAGCAGCTAATCCGCGACGGCAGACCCATGGAGGTGATGAGGATTCTCTGGGACATGGTTGGATGACACGACACGTGTGAACCGCCCCTGCGGTGAAGACACTTCAGAATGAAAGGGATCCCTGTTATGCCAGGCATTGAGCCGTTTGTCGGCGCGCCGGACAAGGAACGCCTGCACGCCACGTTGCGAGGAGAAATACCGGATCGTGTTCCCCATTTCGAGGCCCTGATCGAGGATCAACACGTCGAGAAGCTTCTGGGGCGCCACGCGGGGAATACGCTTGGCGTGGGTGGCGACCCGGCCAAGGGGAGCGAAGCGGCGGAAGGCACCCGGCCCATGTATCCCAAGGACTATCTAGAGCTGTGCCGGATGATCGGTCAGGACGCGATGATCGTGGAGAATTTCTGGACGCCGATCAAGACCAGAAAACCGGACGGAACCGTCGCCTTGCTGAACGACCGAAGCTTCAAGAGCCGAGCCGACATGGACCGCGTTATCTGGCCCGACGAAAGCGACATGGAGGAGCGGCTGCAATACGTTCGTGAATACGTCGAGGAGGCCGAAGGTACCGGGATCGGTGTTTCCTTTTGCCCGCCCTGCATCTTTCAGACGCTGTACGAGTTCGTGATCGGCATGCACGATTGCATGATCATGATGGTGGAGGAGCGGGACCTGTTCGAAGAATTGATGGCCCGCTCGGCCGACTATGCTTCGGAGCTCGCAAAGAGAGCGATCGGAGAAGGCGTGGACTTTCTCTTTCTGGCCGATGACTTTGCGTACAACAAGGGCCTGTTCGTGCGGCCGGAGCTTTTCAAAGAAGTATGGCTGCCGCATTTCGACCGGCTTGCGGCTCCCGCGCGAGAAGCCGGCATCCCGATCATATTCCACTCCGATGGAAAGCTCGACGACGCCATGGAGATGCTGCTGGACATGGGTGTGTCGGCCATTACGCCGATGGACCCCTCCGGCGTCGATTACCGTGACTACAAGAAGCGATACGGTCATCGGGTGACGTTCTGGGGCAATATCGACATCACCTGGCCGCTTGCCACGGGCACGCCCGCCGACGTCGAAAGAGACGTGGCCGAACATGCCGAGGTAATGAAGCCCGGCGGAAGGTGGATTGCCGCCAGTGCCCACAGCATCGTCAACTATATCCCCCACGAGAACTTCATCGCCATGATCAACGCATTCCACAAGTATGGTCTCTACCAGTAGAGAGGCAATCATGCAGCGAGTCTGTTTTGTCCTCCAGGTGAAAACGGATCGGATACGGGACTATCTGAACGCCCACCAGGTTTGGCCGGAAATGGAGAAGGCCATGAGCGATGCGGGCATCGGCAACTACTCGATGTTCGTTCGCGACGACGGTCTGCTGGTCGGCTATCTCGAGGCGGAAGACCCCGAAGCGTCGCTCCGCTCGCTCGGCCAGACCGACGTCAACCGGCGCTGGCAGGAGCACATGGCCGAGTATTTTCAGACCAGCGGCGACCTGGAAACAGAGGGCGTCCAGTGGCTGGATCAGTACTACTACTTGAAGTGAGCGCTTTCTGAGCGCGCACTCCGGAGGATCATGGCCCGATGACCGGCAATCCCCTTCTCGGTGTACTTCTGCTCGCGCTTGGCGGACTGACGGGCGGCAGCTTTTATGTCCCCTTCGGCAAAGTGAGGCAGTGGTCTTGGGAGACGTACTGGCTGATCATGGGCGTGCCGGCCTGGGTCGTAATGCCCTGGCTCGTGGCCTGGCTCACCGTGCCTCACCTGCTGGAGGTCCTTTCCAGCAGCCCCGTACAAATCCTTGCCAAGGCGTACCTGTTCGGCGCGATGTGGGGAATTGGGGCCGCGACGTTCGGCCTGACCATGCGTTACCTGGGCATTTCACTCGGCATGGCCATCGTCACCGGGCTTTGCGCGGCGTTCGGCACGCTCATCCCGCCCATCGTCGACGGCCAGTTCGCCGAGTTGCTCGTCTCCTTATCCGGGCTCACGGTGCTGCTGGGTGTGGCGGTCTGTCTGGCGGGCATCGCCATCTGCGGCGGCGCGGGACTTCGCAAGGAGCGCGAGCTGACCGACCGGCAGAAGCAGGAGAGTATCAAGGAGTTTGCCCTGGTCAAGGGTTTTGTGGTGGCCACCGTCTCCGGCGTGATGAGTGCCTGTATGGTCTTTGGCATCAACGCCGGTGAACCCATTGCCCGGGTCGCCCTCGACCTGGGGGTCCCCAGCGTCTATCAGAATACCCCCACCCTGATCCTCGTCCTGGCAGGCGGATTCACCGTGAATTCCCTTTGGTGCCTGACGCTGAACTTCAGGAACCGGTCGATCCACGAGTACGTGAGCCGCTCCGGCAGCGTGCTGCTGGCGAACTACCTCCTGGTCGCACTGGCGGGAATCGTCTGGTATAGCCAGATCTTCCTTTACGGCATGGGCACCACGAAGATGGGTGAATATGCCTTTTCGAGCTGGTCCATCATCACGGCTGTCTGCGTAACTGTCAGCACACTGTGGGGGCTCGCGCTCAAAGAGTGGAAGGGCGTCAGCCCGCGGACGTTGTTGGTCCTGTGGGGCGGTATCGTGGTTCTGATTGTTTCGGCGCTGATAATGGGTGCGGGGAGCTACATCAAGACAATTGAGTCGTAACGGGGGACCACCCGACTCCGTCCCTTTCACCACTTCAGGGAGTGCAACAGGTGTTTCGACGAAACTCGTCTCAAAGCGTTCGGTTGATTGTGTTCGCGGCCGCGGTGCTTGCGAGCTTGGTCTCGGGCAGTTCGCCGGCCGGGCCGGCGGACGTTCCCGGTCTGGTTTTCTGGCTGGACGCCGACGCAGGCCGTGTGACCAAGGACGCGGACAACCTGGTTTCCGCCTGGTCCGACGTTACCGACACGGCGAACAATACGACGTCGGATAGCGTCGCCCAGAGTGATCCGGCCAGACGGCCCCTTTGGGTTGAGAAGGCGATCGGCGGCCAGCCCGCCCTCAAATTCGATAGCGGAGATTCCCTCAACAACACGGCCAGCAACCTCGTTGTTGCAGGCAGCGCCCGCACCGTGTTTGTGGTCGGCCACCTGGACGGTCGCTCCACGGGGGCCTCCGTGTTGGCGTTTCGCAGGAGCAGTAGCGCCGCGAGCCCACTTTTTGGGGTCAATCTCTACGCCACCGGGGATCCCCCCGCCATGTTTCTGGTGTATACCGACGGCTCCAACGGAAACCGCAACACGCCGATCTCGGAACCTTCCATCGCCTTGGAAGCGATCCGCCGGCCGTTCATCTCGACCCACCGCTCCGCCGGTAGTGACCGAACCATCGCCGTGGAGCTCAATGGGATGCCACTTGAAATCAGCAGTGAGGCGGCGGTAAGCGCCGAAGGCGGGCTCGACGGGTTCACCGTGGGCGGGAGTGAGAACTACCCGGACAACGGCTGGCACGGCCTGATCGCCGAGATGCTGGTCTACGATCGGGACCTAAAGGCGGACGAGCGAAAGCAAGTCGGCCTGTACCTCGCAAAGAAGTACGGCGTCTCGGACTACGGCGTCAGTATGTTACCCAGGTTGCGTGTTGCGGCCCCGGAGGCTCGTCGCCCTGATGCGCTGGTTACGGCCGTGACCCTCGAAAACGATCTGATCGGCGCGAAATTCGACTCAGAAACCGGGTCGCTCATCCAACTGACCAACAAGCTCGCGAACCAGACCATGGATGTTTGGGGGGATGAATTCCAAATCGAGGCGTCTGAATTCACGCTCGCACAGAAAGACGCGACCCAGGTTTCGCTGGTGAAGAAATCAGACGGACAACTCGAAGCCACCTACCAGGCCGACGGCCACAAAGTCGTCGCCACGTGGCAACTGGGTGGGGGCGATCATTTCCTCCGGAAGCGTCTCGTCGTCAGCAGTTCTTCACCCTTCGGTTTCCGAAATGTCGTCATCAGCAGGCCCGGCTTTTCCGGCCTGCCGTTGGAATTCGTGCCATACCGCCATTTGAAGTCGGTGACCTATTTTGGGCGGTGTCCACAAGGCGGCATCTTTCTGGGGGTGGAATTGGCGTTCGATCACTCTTCCTTGGACGCCCGGAACATGGTGTCGCTCGGCTACACGCCGAATCTGAAAGTCGAGGCCGACGAGGAGATCCTCTGCGAGCCCGTTTACCTTGGCGTCTACCGAAAGCACGAAGAGGAGGAGGCGAAAGCGGGACTGCCGCTGGCATGCGAGTCACGGGCGATGGTCGCCATGACCTCCGCGATCCTGCCGCCCGCTCACCGGCGGCTTGGCCCGCTGATGTGCGGTTGGTGGTCGGAGACCTTTCGCCAGCCGTACGGAACCCCCGAAGACGCCCAGCATGACATGCGGTCGATCGACTTTGCGGCGGAGTGCGGCATCGACGTCATCTCGGACGGGCGCACCTGGTCCGGGGATACCCTCAAGGTGAACGCGCTCGAGGGTGAGCAGGAACTCCAACTGAGCGAGTTGGCGTTGAAAGTGGCGCATTACGCGCGGCAGCAAGGAGTGCGTTGGGTGTTTTGGCCCACCATGGGTTACAGTGATCCTTGGTCGGGGCGGGGCGGGCAACTCCGCCTGGATAAGCCCGAGTGGACGATGATTCATGAGGGAGAAGATCGCGCCAATTCGAAGCCGGCGGCTTGTTTCGCCTGCAAACCGTTCTATGACTGGTTGACCACGATCAACCTGGAGGCGATGGACGCCGGACAGTACGGGGCATGGTGCATGGACGGCGATTTCGCCGGAGGCGCCGGGTGGGGCGGCGGCCCCTCAGGCTCCGTCCACCCGGCTCGATGCCATTCCGAGCTGCACGATCATGTCAGCCCGGACGTCGATTACTCCTGCCAGCGCAACCTCACCGAGATGGCGGGTCTGATGCGTCGGCGCTATCCCGATGTGTACCTCTTCTATTGCCGGCCCCCCATGGACCTCGGTGTTTGGGCGCTGCGGCACGTCGACGCGTCGTTCACCGTCAACGAGTGGGCTCGTTTGGAGGGATTGCCGGGGATAGAGGCGCAACCGGTGAACGTCCTGCTGGGCGACAAGATCCGCCATTGGTCCCGGATCCGGGTCCAGCATCACTTCTTCCCGCATTACCTCGACTCGCCCCAGGTGTTCGCCGCTCCCAAGTCGATGCCACATTACGGGAAGCTTGACTGGCCTAGCGAAAACATCGATTACATCATGCTCAGCGCTCTGAGCTCTTCTCCCAACCAGACGTACTACTTGCCCAGCCAGGCCGGGATCCCCGCCGAAGACAGGGCGGAGATCCGCAAGTGGCTCGACTGGGGTCGCGAGAAGATCGACTATATCATGGTCCGAAAAGACCTGCCCGACTGGCCCACCGCAGGCAAGGTCGACGGCTCGGCTCACATCCTGGAGGACCGCGGATACGTGTTTCTGTTCAATCCCAACCCGGAGGCGCTGGACGGCATGTTCTCGCTGGACGAGTCAATCGGAATTGTGAAAGGCGAGGGTTTCCACGTCTCTTCGGTTCATCCCGCCGGCGAGACGCGCACGGATCTGGCCCGCGGGCAGAACGTGAGTTGGAGTATCCCGGCGGAGTCCGCAGTGATCCTGGAAATTGCACCGCAGTAGAACGGCAGTCGATAGCTGAGTTGACGCTTCACACCAACGGAGAGAGGGGCACATGGCAGGAGGTGAGTTTCGTACGAGTCGGTTGAGTAATGGCGATCCAACATCAGGAGAAGAACGATGCGCAAGTACCTTTTGACTATGATGATGAGCTTTGCCTGCGTTGCTCTGCTGCAACCTTCACCAGTGAAGGCGGAAGAGAGCCTGGTCTTGGAGAACGACCGGGTGGCTTTGCGTTTCGATCGAGATACGGGGACTCTGACAGCGCTGGAAAACAAGCTGGCCAAAGAGACCTACAGTATCAGCAAAGACGAGTTCGCCGTGGAAGCGGGGGAGTTTCGTCTTGATTTTCCGGACGCTCGGCTAACTTCGCTGGAACTTCAAGGCGAAGCCTTGCTGGTGCAATACCAGGGCGCGGGGATGACCGTGGAGGTGAGCTACGCCCTCGGCAAAGAGAATCACTTTGCGGAGAAACGGATGATCCTCACTTCCAACCGCAATTACGGATTGAAGAAGGTGATATTGAGCCAGCCGTCGTTTTCCGCTGCCGATCTGCGGATCGTGGAATATCGTTACCCGAAGTTCGGGCGAACGCCGGGAACGGAACCGACCTGCACCTTTTTCGGCCGCACTCCCAAGGGAGGGTTTTTCACCGGAGTGGAGGAGCCGTTCGACGCCTCCACCGTCAGCGGGAATCAGGTCGTCTTGGAGTACGCGCCGAGTTTGAAGGTTTCCGCGGGAGAGAAGCTGGAATGCGAGCCGGTCTATTTTGGAGTGTACCAAAGGTCTGCCGGAGAGCAGGAGGAAGAAAACCTTCCGCTGCGGTCCGAATCCGACGCGATGGTGGCGATGACCTCGACGATCCTGGGGCCGCCTCGACACGGGCTGGTCCCCATGGCGTGCGGATGGCACTGCGAGATGGAGCACGGCACCTACGCCTCGGAGGCGGTGGTCGACGGAGACATCCAATCGCTCGATTTCCTGGCCGAATGCGGTATCGATTGGCTTTCCGACTGCCATCCCTGGGGCGGAGAAACGGAGAAGATGAACGCGCTGGCCGGTGACGACAAGTACGTCATTGGCCCGCTGTATCGCAAGTTCCTCGAACATGCACAGAAGGTCGGCGTCAGAATCGTCATGTGGCCGACGATGAACAACACGCACCCCTGGTCCGGCTTGGGCAAGCCGCTTCGGTCCGACAAGCCGGAGTGGCTCATGACCCGGACCCCAAAGCCCGGCGAGGCGGCCCTCCTCTCCCGCAAACCGGCCAATTGCATGGCAAATACGCCGTTTCTGGACTGGCTCGTGGGGATCAACCTCCAGGGGCTGGCCACCGGCTACTACAAGTCGTGGGCCATCGACGGAAGCTTTTTCGGCGACGGGGGCTGGTACACGTCGATCGTCCCGGTGGACTGCTCGTCCGACAAGCACGATCACCTCCCGGGTGACTCGAACTATGCCTGCCAGCGTTCGCTTGCCCGGTTGATGGCAGCCGTGCGTGAAGCCTATCCCCAGATGTACGTCTTCACCTGTCGGCCTCCCATGGATCTCGGCATCTGGTCCCTGGAAAACGTCGACGCATGCTTTACGCTTCTCGAATCAGGCACGGGCGCCGGCCACGTGAAACCGCTTCTTGGATTGTCGGAACAGCCCCCGAACGTGACTGCGGGCGATCAGATCCGGACGTGGTCGCGGGTTCGGGTCCATCGCGATTTGTTTCCCCACTACATGGATCAGCCCCTGTTGTTCCCCACCCGCTCCGGCGCACAGAAGAGTCCTTCCAATTGGCCGCGCGGCAAGATCGATTACATCATGCTCAGTGCGATGTCGTGTTCGCCGAACCAGCTTTACTACATGCCCACGAAAACGGGCATTCCCGAGGAAGACAAGGCGGAGATCCGCAAGTGGCTTGATTGGGGCCGGGAGAACGTCGCGTATCTCAAAGTCCGACAGGACCTGCCCGACTGGCCGGCCGCCGGCAAGGTCGACGGCTCAGCCCATATTTGCGGCGATCAAGGGCTGGTCTTCCTTTTCAATCCCAACAAGGATTCCCTGCCAGGAGAGTTTCCTCTGACCGAGCAGGGCATCGGATTGAAAGGCGAGGGAACCTTCAAGGTGAGCCAGGATTATCCGGAGTCGGACGCGAGCGTCGCAGCCGGTTATGGGGAAACCGTTCGCTGGGAAGTCCCGGGGGAGACTCCCGTCATTCTGAAGCTCGAGCCTGTGGATCAATAGCCTGCGA
>JBDRTC010000167.1:0-3072 GCA_043824335.1 Planctomycetota bacterium
GGTAATTATGACCTCCCTCCATCGCTTCGGCAAACAGCCGGTGGAGTTCCGCATCCGTTACGTCGGTTTCCAGGGCACGGTTCGCCCAATCGGCCGCCAAACGGATGCTGGTTCGGCAGTTGCACTGCCGAACCTCCCACGCACATCGAGCATGCGGCAGTCCATCTTCTGTACTGACACAAGTTTCGATCCCCATTCCCGGACACCCTCCCCGCGATTTCAAATGGCAGCAAGGATCAAACGGCATCGCTCAGCAGCCACTCGACCACCTCGACGAGGCCGTCGTCGGCCTGACTGCGGGCGATGCGGTCGGCGGCCGCCTTGGCCTCGGGGAGGGCGTTGCCCATTGCGACCCCTAAACCGGCGGCCCGGATCATGGGGATGTCGTTCACGTCGTCGCCCACCGCGCAGATCGCCTCATCGCCGATCCCCCAGCCTTGGGCCAACCGGTGGATGGCCGACCACTTCGTCACGCCGGCCGGGGCAAATTCGCACATGTACCCAATGTACCTCGGGCTGCGAAGGACGTGGCTCGACAGCATGCCCGGTAGTCGCTCGTGGAGGGTTTGGTCGAGCTCGAGCATCTCGTCCCGCTTACCCATGGTGAATGCGGTGAACACGCCCGGCGGGGGGTTCGTCACCAAGTCGGGCCAGACCCGGCCGTCGCCCGCGTTCAGCTCAAAGTACTCGGTCAGCTCCTCGCTTTCGACTTTCGTCCGGGGTTGGTAAATCTCAAACCCCTCGCAATACGTGTCGGCGCAAACCACGGGATCGTATCCGCCCTCGTCGAGAATCGCCATTGCCCGGGAGAGAACCGACAGATCGAACTCCGAGCGGTAGAGCGTGCGATGGTCGCGTGGGTCTTTGACCAGCGCTCCGCTGGCCACGATCAGGGGAACGTCGATTCCCAGCGGCTCGACCAGGTGCAGCACGCGGCCGTATCTCCGTCCGGTCGCCAGAACCACCCGGATACCCGATTCCCGTGCCCGGACGAGTGCCTCGCGCGTCCCTCGACTAAGCTCGTCGTTCCGGTTGACCAGCGTGCCGTCGATGTCGACTGCCAATAGACGATAGCGGGGCATGGGAGGAATGAATGTTGAATGATGAATGATGAATGATGGCCACTGACCACTAACCACTGTCCACCCTCTCCCGGCCGCACTCCATCGACGCCAGTTGCTCAAGGGAACTTTTCTGCTCTCGTTCCAGGTACCCGCGGCCCTGGCGGATGCCGACATGATCCCAGGGCAGGGGGGTATGGATCGGTTGGGGGCGGTGCAGAGTGGCCTCCACGTCGATGCCGGCTTGTCTCAAAGCCTCCCACCACAGGTCGGGCTGGAATTGTTCGCTCCAGGCGTCGAATCGGGCGCCGCGACGCCAGGCCGCCTCGATCGCCGCGCCGGCGCGCCGGTCGCTCCGGCAAAGCACGCCTTCCAGCAGGCTGGCGTCGATGTTGTGACACTTCAGCTCCACGGAGCGGAGGCGCCGACGCCCGTAGAGGTGCTCCCGAGCGCGCTGGAAGTACTCCCGGGTTTGCATCGCGTTCCACTGGTACGGGGTGTGTGGCTTGGGCACGAAGTTCGACACGTTAGCAATCACCGTGGCCGGTCGACCGACCACCTCGCGGCCCAACCGGGAGATCGTCTCGGCCAGGTCGATGATCCCGTCGAGGTCGACCGGCCGCTCGCCCGGCAGACCGCACATGAAATAGAGCTTGACGCGCCGGAACCCCTTCCCAAACGCCTTCCGGCAGCCTTCGATCAGGTCGGCGTTGGTGATCTGTTTTCCGATCTGCGCGCGCATGTCGTCTCGGGCGGCCTCCGGGGCGAGCGTCAGACCGGAGCGGCGCACCGTATCCAGCAGCTCCGCCACTCGCAGCAACTGCTCGCCCACCCTGAGGCTTGGCACGGAAATGCTCACGTTGAGCGGCGAGAGCGTCTCCCGCAACCGCAGCATCAGCTCGTCGAAGTGGGGATAATCACTGGTCGAAAGCGACAAGAGCGACAGTTCGTTGTAGCCCGTGTTCCGGTACGACTCGAGCGCCGCCTGAACGATCGTCTCCACGCGGCGAAAACGCAGCGGACGCTTGATCGAGCTCGAATGACAAAACCGGCACCGCCACGGACAGCCCCGCATGATCTCGATCGCGATCCGGTCCTGCACGCACTGGACGTTCGGCACCACCGGCGCGGTGGGGAGCGGCACGGCGTCGAGATCGGCAACCACCGCCGGCTGGATCAGCTCGGGGAGCCCCGCAACGATCGGCCGGGGCAACCCGACCTCTCCGTCGACCCCTTGTTCGGGGGCGTAGCACCGCGGCACGTACACCGACGGCAGCCGCACGGCCATCTCCGCCAGGAGCGACGCGCGGTCGCCGCCCTTCTGCTTCAACCGAAGCCATTCGTCGCATATCTGAGGCAACGTTTCCTCGCCGTCACCGATTGCGAACAAGTCGATAAACCGCGACATCGGCTCGGGGTTCTGAGCGCACGGCCCCCCGGCGATCACCAACGGGTGCCTGAGCGTCCGCTCGTCGGCCGAAAGGGGAATCCCGGCCAGATCGAGGATCGTCAAGACGCCCGTGTAGCCGAGATCGTACTGGAGCGTGAACCCGAGGACATCGAACCGGTCGAGCGGAGTGAACGTCTCCAGGCTGAAAAGGGGCAGCCGATGCTCGCGGAGCAATTGCTCCATGTCCGTCCCGGGGGCGAACACCCGCTCACAGGCCCAATCCGCCCGGCGGTTCATCACCGCGTAGAGCACCTGGAGGCCGTGATGGCTCATGCCGATGGCGTACGTATCGGGGAAAGCGAGGCAGAGCTTCCCACGCACTCGGCGATGGTCCTTCACCACCGCGTTCAACTCACCGCCGACGTATTGGCCAGGCGTCTTCACCAACGGCAAGAGCCGCGTGACGATCAGGTCCTTCAGCGACTGATTGAGCATGGAGTCAACCGCAACGATTAAACTCGGTACAATCCGTAGAGTATTGCAGAATGAGTTACGGGAAAACAGGGGGACCGGGTTGGGGGCTTCGGCGCCGCGGCGCATAATGGAGTAGGTGGGGCAGGG
>JBDRTC010000168.1:0-13654 GCA_043824335.1 Planctomycetota bacterium
GATCTTTTTCACGCATCAACTCATTCGGAAACAGTAGGACGCAATTCAACGTTCGCCTCGGAGAAAGACGAAAAGATGTCAGACCAAGAAATATCGGACGAGAAGATGCCGGACAAGGAGGTGAAAGAGAAGGTGGTCGACGCCGTCAAGGCCATCGAGAAGGGCCCGCGGGCGATGAAGCTCTATATGGAGATGTGCGCCAAGTGCGGGACGTGCGCATCGGTCTGCCCGGTCTACTTCGGCAAGAGCGAGAAACGCTATAACCCGGCCGAACGCACCGACCTCATCCGGCGCGTCTACCGCAAGCACTGTACGCTCTCGGGCAAACTCTTCGGGGAGCTGGCCGGCGCGGAGGATTTCGACCCGGCGGACATTGACGAGTGGGAGAAGATCTGGTACGAGTGCACCGGCTGCCGGCGCTGCGCAACCTTCTGCCCCTTCGGTATCGACCACTCCGTCATTACCCGAAAGGGCCGCGCCATCCTCGATTCGATCGGCCGCACCCCCCAGACGATGCAAAAGGTCGTGCAGATGTCGCTGGAGACGGGCAATACCGACGGTGCCAACGCGGCGGCTTTCCGGGCGGCGATCGAATTCCTCGAAGAGGAGATGAAGGACGAACACGGTGTCGACATCAAGATTCCCGTCGACGTCAAAGGCACGGAATACTTCCACGTGCCCCCCTCGGGCGACGTGCTGGTCAACCCGGAAGCCACCATGGGGCTCGCCAAGGTGTTCCACGTTCTGGGCATGGCCGATCGGTGGACCATGAGCTCGAAATGCTTCGACGGGGCCAACTACGGGCTGTTCACCGGCAACGACGGCGACATGAAGACCGACAACAAGCTCTACGTCGAGGAAGCCAAGGATCTCGGCGCCAACGTCATGCTGATGGGCGAGTGCGGCCACGCCTATCGGATCATGAAGATGATGATGGAAAAGACCGGCTGGTGGGGCGAACTGCCCTTCAAGGTCGAGAACTGCATGCAGTGGACCGCCGATCACATCAAGAACAACCGTCTCGAATTCGACAAGTCGAAGAATCCCCAGCCCGTCACCTACCACGATCCGTGCAATTTCGGACGCTCCTGCAACATCATCGAGGAACCCCGGGCCATCCTCGAAGCGTCGTGCGCCGACTTTCGCGAGATGCACCCCAACCGGGGAGAGAACTGGTGTTGCGGCGGGGGCGGCGGACTGTCGGCCATGGACGATATCCTCGAATTCCGAATGGAGGTCTCCGGAAAGAAGAAGCTCGAGCAGATTCGCGAGACCGGCGCCAAGTACGTCGCCACGGCGTGCTCCAACTGCAAACGCCAGTTGACGCAGCTTATGGAGCATCATCAAGAGGAAATTGACGTCGGTGGCGTACATGATATGCTATCCAGAGCGATACTTATCAATGGGAAGGCCGCGGAACGTCAGGACTACGTCTAATCGCACATTCCTCGCTGAAGAGACAACTGCGCGAGCTGCTCGACCAAGGGCACCTCGAACAGATCGCCGAAATGGCGGTGCAGAAGAAGCGCGTCCTGGGAAGCCTCGTTTCGCTCACCTTCGATCCCGACCCGCAGACCGTCTGGCGCGCCGTCGAGGCCATGGGCTCAGCCGCCGATCGCATCGCCCAACGCGACCCCGAGTACGTTCGGAACCATCTTCGACGCCTCTACTGGCTCTTGAGCGAGGAGTCCGGGGGTGTGTGCTGGCGGGCGCCGGAAGCCATGGCGGAAATCGTCCGCCGTCGGCCGGAACTGTTCGCCGACTACCTGCGGATCGTCGTCTCTCTCATCCTGAACATGGCCGAGGAGGACCTCGACCATTTCAGGGCCGGGGCTCTTTGGGCCATAGGACGACTCGGCGCGTTGGCCGGCGATCACATCCCGGCCGTTCTTCCCGCGATAACCTCCGCCCTGGACGATTCCGACCCGCAGGTTCGGGGGATGGCCGTCTGGTGTCTGGGACAAGCGGGGCAGGCAAAACTCCTGGCCCGGCGGCCGGATCTGCTCTCAGACGAGGGACCGGTCGATCTTTACGAGGACCGACAGTTCACCCGCACCAGCGTGTGCCGTCTGGCTCGGCAGGCGCTTTCCGATGGACCGGCGGCCGGGACCGGATGACCGCGAGCGTTTCCGGGAGAGTGGCGACGCCCAATAGTGCGGTTCTCAAAGTTTCGCCCGCTTGCGGAGATACTCCGAGACGACGTCCCTGGCGTATTCGAGCACCTGCTCGGGCGGGTCCTCGGGGTCACACATCTCGGGCGTCTCGACGACGTCGGCCGCCATCTCGTCCCACCATGGGGCGTTCAGGATCTGTCGGCAGCCCTCGGGGTCAAGACCTGCCCGGGCTATCTCATCGGCCGAAGGGACATCGAATCCAATGGCCACTTCGCCGTCGGCTCCACGGTCCCCCAGAACAACCCTCTGCCTCAAGAAATCCATGATCGCCCGCAGCTCATCAGGGGTCATCGAAAGTCTCCCTCCGTGCCCGGTTGCCTAGTATGCATGGGTTCCCAGGACGACCTCGCAGCCGAATTTCTCCTCGACGGTGGCCTTCAGCTTGTCAAATTCGATCGGGCACTGCGCGGTATTCATGGCCGCTTTGACACACGTGCCCAGGTGGACCGCCTCGATCGGGCGATCGAGATTCTCAGTCACTTCCGTGAGAATCTTGACGCGCGGCACGGTCAGGCCCGGGCAGTCTCCGCAATCGGTCATGGCAACGAGGTCGACTTCATCGTACCGGGCGAACTCGCCGTTCTTCTCCTTGATCCCCTTGTAGCATTTTGCACAGCCGACACACGAGTGGTCCTTGATGCGCTTACAGTAAAGGATGGCAATCTTAGTCATGACGTCCTCCTGATTGCGTTGGGTGAGGGGGCCCGCCGTTCGTCCGACAGAGATCAGTGTCGTCATCCTCCGCCCCCCTGTCAAGAGCGCCAGGGATAGCCCAGCGCGAAGTGTGGAAGGGAGAGTATCCGCCACTTGGCTGGATCGCTCAGGCGAAGAACGGCAATCCCGCGATCCGGCACGCGCCGCGGCGGTACCCTTCCGGGAACAGCTCTCTCAGATCCTCGATATCGAGATCGTGAGCCTGGCAGATCTCATAAACGGTCGGGATGTTGTTGGTGGCCTGGTGGTAGTTGCGCAGAAAGCGGATGACCTCCCAATGCTTGGGTGTCAACCCGTGGGGCAGCCTCCACTCACTGCTGACGACGTCGGCAAAATGCTCGTTCCACTGGTTGAAATCCGCGAGAAAACCCTGCGGAGTGATCTCGTACTCGGGCTTCAGCCGGGGAGCGGTCTCGTAGGTGTGCCAAATGTTGACGTCACAGAGGAACTTGTAGCTGACACCCGCGATTCGGCACGCGCCGCGGAAGTAGCCGGTCGGGAAGAGCAACTTGAGCTTGCCGAGTCGGAGGTTGTTGTCGGCACACGCCACCACCAGAAGAGGAAGGGTCTCTTCCGTGAGGAACTTCTCTCGGATGTAGGAAATGAACTTCCAGTGCTCCTTCGTCAAACCGTCATAGATGCCCTGCAACCGAGCCATGCCGTTGGCGAAGTCCTCGTCCCACTGTTCCGGTTGGTCCAGAAATCCGTATTGGTCGAGTGTGTAGGTTTTGCCTTCCCCGAACGTTACCATTCTCGCGGTGGGACGGTCCATGGTTTCCTTCCTCTTGTTTTTGACCGGAGGCGCCGATGGGCGACCGTGGCGAGGCGGAACATTAATGGGTTGGACAACTTCTTGGACGTTTTTGTGACGATCACGCGATTGGTATTGCGCAAAACTCTAGAACTCGTAGCCCCGGGCGACCCAATAGTGCCAATCGGCGACGGCTTCTTTGGTTTCTTCGTCCGTATGCTCAATCGGCTTCAACTGCCCGAGCGGCACGGCCAACGGCCGGCGCTCCCACCGCATGCCCACAAACATTTCGTGCCGGCACTCCTCCTCGGGAGCCAACTCCAGCACCTCGACCTCATCCCCCTTCCACAGCACCGAGATCGCCCTCTCGCCCACGCAGACGGCGGTAAACGGAAACACCAGCTTCTCCTCCAAATAGCAATACCACCCCGTCGCCCGCTCTTCCGCATCATGCGCATCCACCACGATCTCCATCTCGATCCTCTCCTCCCGCCCCTCATCCCTCTTCGGCTTCCGCATCATGGATCCTCCGATTGCCCCTCCGCCATCCAGCCACTCACCGGCCCGTTGCCGGATGTTCCCCAACCGCTCCATTGCGACAAGCACTGGCGAGATGCCGGTGCCGCGCGGCGTCAGGAGAAATCCAAGAACGTGTGGTAAATGTCAATGGCTGTTTCGACGCGTTCTCGCGAATGAGTTGAACGGTACGTTTCTTCCAACCCATTGACCAGCGGAGCGTACTCCCACTCACGGCCCTCAAGAACCCAGTATTCTCCTGGCGACTGGGTCAGTTCCCGCCCAATCGATTGGGCCCATTCTCCTGGCTCTCCGGACTGCACGTACCCCAGCATGCCGGCCACATCTTCGCCTCTCCCATAATCGCCACGGAGGAAGCAACCGAGCCCGTCTTTGCCAAGGTATTCCCGCAGGCCGTGTCTCTCGCCTAGCCGTTTTGCCTCGAAAGGAAAACGCGTTCGCGGGCGCTGCTGGGCCGAATCAATCCTGATGTCGACTTTTCGTCTCCGCTTACCCTTCCGCGGCAGATCACGGACCGGTGCTTCATTATGCACGCTGAAGAAATCCATCCACTGCTGTAATCGATCGTCAAGCACGACGTCAATGGCATCAGCAAGGTCGCCCGAGATTTCTTCCTCGTGCGCCGCTTTGCAGACTGAGCGATCGAGGCGTTGGTAACCCAGCTTCAGAAGCTCGTGAACTCGGACAAGGACAATCCGCCGGTACTCATTCGCGTTGTCTGAGCGGCCCGGTCGAGCGCGCGGCGGAAGACTCATCAGCGGGCTTCTCCTGCCCCGGCGAGGGTTTCGGCGATGATCTCTGCGGCGTCGAACATCGCCTGGCTCTCCGTCCAGTGGAATCGCTGCATGGGCTTGAGAATGAAGGTCCGCGTTCCTTCATAGATCCGCAGATTGCGGTCGAAATAGACCCACTGCGCTCGCTCCCGTCGGAGCCGACGCCGCGTTTTCTCCAACTCCGCCACCGTTGCCTCGTCGGCTTCCGCTACGGTGATTGTGCGCGCTTGCTCCAAGTTCGCCGTCAAATCGACAGCTACCATGCCTGAGAGCCTATCGTAAACGACCTCCACCTTGTGTCGCTTCTTGAGTTCCTCGCCGACAAACGCGTCGAGTTCCCCTTTGACTCGTCTCGCATACGATCGGATTTGAGCGCGGCCAGGTTGTCCCGTCGCCGGTTCTCCGAGCATGCCGTCGCGCAGCTCAAGTCTCACGTTCACAAGATCCCGCACCAGTGCGCGATCTCGGCGGGTCAGACCCAAGGATTCGTACACTAGCTCGTTGAGCTGCTCGAGCAACTCCCCCTTCTCTTCGCTGGGAGGCTGCGCAGCAAACAGCGGTGTATCGGCATCTTCTGCCGCTTCAAGCTCCTGCAGAGAGCACTTGACTAGTCGGCCGTGTAAGTGCACCCATTCGCCGAGGCCCGCTTGTGGCGGGCTGAAGCTGGGTACGGGGATGGCGCGAAGGGCGCGCAGGGTGGCAACGTCCCGTTTCACGCCGAACTGTGTCGACATCAGGAACTGGTGATAGAATGCGAAATCAGAACTGAGGTACAGAGATAGCGCCTTCAGGAAATCCTGATCTTGAGGAGGGCTCGATATCCCAATTTGCCGGGGCGGTACAAGCAGGTAATCTTCGGTGTAGATCGCAAAGTTGCGTGCCGCACTCACGATTACGTGCGGTGGGCGGCAGACCGACAGCGGCAGTTGAACGCGCCCCTTTCTGGCCCAGCAGAGCTCGGGAGGGTTGGGTTCGACTGCTTCGGAGGGAAAAACGAAGAATTTGCGTAGTCGCTTCAGCGGGGTGACATTTAGCCGGTCCTTCCCGATGACTTCCTCCACATACTCAACGTCGCCTTCCCCCTTGCGGCGCAACTCCAAGCCTTGAGATGCAACGACCCGACCGTCCGCCTCCAGGTCCTTCAGCGAAGGAAAACGGCGTGCAAGTTTCTCCAGTAGACGACGATCCAAATGGGATCCCCACGTCGCAAGCTTCCAGGGCAAGCCGTTGCCGTCCACGACATGGGCTAACGGCACATCCCGCACTTCGCCGGCATTGATCACCAAGCTCCAGGTTTCGTTGCGCTTGCTCTGAGCAACCGGGCGTGTAGCCTCCTGGTTGGCGACCAACGGCGAATAGGTGCGGATCGACTCGCTTTCGGGAGACGAAACCTCACGTCCTTCCCGCGGATGGTAGAAGAAAGCGGCTGCTGGGACACGCGACCGACCGGCAAATAGCACCTCCGCGAGATTGGAAAAATTTGCTATCGAGTGCACTTGCATGTGCTGGAAGAATCTCGATCGCACTTCCCGGGATGGGTCCTCAAAGAGGGTCATGGCGGGCAATAGCAGTCCGATCTCACCGTCGCCGTCAAGATACCGCGCAACTTCCCATGCAAATGCTTGCGCAACCTGATACCTTCCCACCGGCTTCTGGGACCTGTTGGCTTGCATCCAATTCCAGGCGGGAGCATCATCCCTGGTCAGTTTTACTGGATTCAGCTTCTTCCAGGGCGGATTGCCGATGATCCAACCGGCTTTCTTCCTCTCCAGTTTTTCTTGCCACGTGCCCCCGTCCTGGAAAAAATTCCCGCAAAAGATGTTCTGGTTCCGCAAGGCCGGGAGTTGGAATTGTGGGAGATTCTCCAAATCGGGGGGGTGGACGTAATCCAGCAACGTGAGGATGAGGCTCAACTCGGTAACGCTGCAGGCATCCTCATCCACGTCAACGCCGAAGACGTGCCGGGTAAGCAGCTCGCGAAGTTCAGCCGGACGCGGTCGACTATCGGCACTCGGCGGGAACGCCCGCTCGATCATTCGGCGGTAACACTGAACGAGGAACGCGCCGGAGCCACACGCCGGGTCGAATGCCCGTGTCCCCTTTCGCAAGGGGCGACGCGTTTCCAACTCGGATAGCATGAAGTTAACCAGGGGAATCGGCGTGTAGTAGGCGCCGGTCACTCTTGCCTTGCTCTTACCGCCCGGCTGCTGGGGAGTGTGCAGGAATTGCTCGTACACGACCGACAGCGTCTCGATGGGGATGTAAGAGAAATCATATGCCTGGAAATCCAGGTGAAGTTGCCAACTCCCATCCTGCGTGACTTCATCTCCAGCGAAGGTCCCCGCTACACGCTGGAGAAGCTCTCGCTTCGGGGCGTGACTCCCTCTCGAAGGCAGCGGGAATATCCTGCCGTTTAGCCAGTCCTCGAGGTGCTGGACGACATCGTGAAACCCTTTCAGTGTGGCGTTCCGGCCGAACACCTCCTTCTGATCGAGTCCCCAGCCGGCAAGTTTCTGAGGCGAAAGGATTCCGCGATCCCTCAAGTAATGAAGGTAGACATACTTGCCGATCAAGGCGTGGGAAACGCGTCTGTCAAGGCCCCCCTCCTCCCGCAGCCATTGGTCGAGTTGTCTGAGGTTTCTAAGGAGTCTCCAATCGACGCGATCTTCAGGCGTTACGAGACGACCCCAGCGCGTCCAAAGGTGGCCGCTGTCAATCGAGTCGGCGTGAAATTCCTCGGCAACGTCAGACGCTTGATTGAAATCGGTGATCGTGCGCAGGACTCCTCGCTCCGGGTCCCGCGGCGACTCACGGTATCGGAACCCGGAGTAAAGTCGCAGACAATCCGGTGTATTCACGAAGAGGAAAGGAACGACATCCTGGTTCCAGACATAGCGGTGAATCTGGTTGGCCTCAGTCTGGGAAGTTGCCTCGCAAACATAGACGAGCGGTACCACTGGCGTCGACGCCCTCGCGCGGTCGTCACGCAGCACGTACACCCCCTGTAGGAGGCATGGTTTCTTCGCAGCGCGTCGGAAGACATGGCCGTAGTCGAGAGTAGCCTCGAATTGCTCCTCACCACGGCGCAAGAAGTTGGGCGACCTACTGTAGTCGAGTCCATCCAGTAGCTCTGCTAGTTGCATGGTAAGCCCGAGGTCTTCGCTGGAGAGTCGTCAGGCAACGCCCAGTGTACCATGAACAAATGAACACATCAAGTCAATCTGGACAAGGTACTCAAGCCGACCGGGGCCGCTGTGA
Organism: Planctomycetota bacterium; assembly: GCA_043824335.1. Classification (GTDB taxonomy): domain Bacteria; phylum Planctomycetota; class Planctomycetia; order Pirellulales; family Thermoguttaceae; genus JBDRTC01. The sequence goes on from JBDRTC010000168.1 coordinate 8,208, forward strand.
ACCAAAACAGTGCGCGCTCTACACATCCAAATTCCTCGCTTCCAGCGCGTGCTTCTCGATAAACTCGCGGCGGGGTTCGACTTTGTCGCCCATGAGGATGCGGAAGAGGTCGTCGGCGGCGGAGACGTCGTCCATGGTGATTCTGAGCAGCGTGCGGTTTTCGGGGTCGAGCGTGGTTTGACGCAGCTCTTCGGCGTTCATTTCGCCGAGGCCTTTGAAGCGAGTGACCTGGAGGCCCTTTTCGCCGGCGGCACGCACGGCGGGCAGGAGGCCGCGGAGGTCCTCGAGGGCGGTCGCCGCGTCGCCGCGGCGGAGCTGGTAGCGGGGCTCCTCAACGCCCGTGCGCTCCTGCGGGATGAGGCTGTCGATCTCGAAGCCCATCTCGCGAAGCTCGGCCAGTTGGTTGTTGATCGAGCGGACCTCGTGCAACTCGACGATCCTCAGGCGCACCGCCTGCTGGCCGTTGCCGTTTTCGCCGTTGGCTTCGTCGGGTGCCTGGTCGGTGACCTGAAGGTCCTGGCCTGCGGCTTGTTGCTCTTGGGCGAGGAACTCGTCGAGGCTGGGGCGCGTGGGGAACCAGTGTTCCTGGTGACCGAGGAAGACGTGGTAGACGGGAAGCTTGCCGGAGGCGGGGTCTTGCCGCACCGCGTGGGCGCGGAGGCTGATGCCGCGTCGTTCCAGGGCGTAGAGCGAATCCTCCAGGGCGGCCAGCGTGCGGCAGAGGTGCTCCATCTCGGGCCCCCCGATGACGCGCCCGTCGCCCGGCTCGAACACGGCGCTCCCCAGGCCCTGCTCGAGCAGTTGGGCCTTCATCTCCTCTTCGGTTTGGATATAGCGGACCTCTTTCTTGCGCCTCACGCGGAACAGGGGCGGCTGGGCCACGTAGACGTAACCCGACTTGACCAGGTCGTACATCTGGCGGTAGAAGAAGGTTAAGAGCAGGGTGCGGATGTGGGAGCCGTCGACGTCGGCGTCGGTCATGATGATGATTTTGCCGTAGCGCCGCCTGGTGAGGTCGAGTTCTGCGCCGATGCCCGCGCCGACGGCGGAGATGATGCTGCGGACCTCTTCGTTGGCCAGCACCTTGTCTTCGCGGGACTTGTAGGCGTTGATGATTTTTCCGCGCAGGGGGAGGATGGCCTGGTACTCGCGGATGCGACCCCCTTCGGCGCTTCCGCCGGCCGAATCGCCCTCGACCAGGTAGAGTTCGCAGCGTTCGACGTCGCGGCTGGTGCAGTCGCGCAGCTTTCCGGGGAGTCCGCCGCCGCTTAAGGCGCCTTTGCGCTCGCGGACGAGCAGTCGGGCCTTGCGGGCGCTTTCCCGGGCTTCGGCGGCCAGGATCCCCTTCTGGACGATGACGCGGGCCGTTTTGGGATTCTCTTCCAGGAACCGGTTAAGGAAATCGCCCACGGCGGAGTTGACAATGCCCTCGACTTCGCTGTTGCCGAGCTTGGTCTTGGTTTGTCCCTCGAACTGCGGATTGGCCACGCGGAGCGAAATCACGGCGGTTAGTCCCTCGCGGAAGTCGTCGCCGCTGGGGGCCAGTTGCTTGAACAGGCCCGACTTCTTGCCGTAGTTGTTCAGCGATCGGGTGATTGCGGCGCGAAAGCCGGAAACGTGGGTCCCGCCCTCGCTGGTGCAGATGGTGTTGACGTAGGAGTGGACGTTTTCGGTGAACTCGCCGGAGTATTGCAGGGCGACCTCCAGCCCGACGTCCTGGAACTGGCCGGAGATGTAGACGATCTCGGGGTGGGCCGGCTCGCTGGCGCGGTTGAGGTGTTCGACGAATTCGAGGATGCCCCGGTCGTAACGGAAGGTTTCGCCGTCGCCGGTGCGCTCGTCGAGGAAGACGATTGTCACGCCCCGGTTGAGAAAGGCCAACTCTTGCAGGCGGCGGTAGAGGGTGCTGTAGTTGAACTGGGTGACGGGGAAGATTTGCGGGTCGGGCTTGAAGGTGGTTTTGGTGCCCATGCGGTCGGTGGCGCCGATGCGGGCGGTTTCGGCAGTGGGGACGCCGCGCTCGTATTCCTGCTGGTAGACTTGGCCTTCGCGCCGCACCTCGACTTCACACCACTCGGAGAGGAAGTTGACGACGGTGACGCCCACGCCGTGCAGTCCGCCGGAGGTTTGATACGCCCCTTTTTGGAACTTGCCGCCGAACTTGAGCACGGTCATCACGCCCTGAAGCGTGGAGCAGCCTAGTTCGGGATGTTCTTCGACGGGGATACCGCGGCCGTCGTCTTCGACGGTTACCGAGCCGTCATTGTTGATTCGGACGGAGATGTTCTTGGCGTAACCGGCCATGGCTTCGTCGATGGAGTTATCGACCACCTCGTAGACCAAGTGGTGTAGTCCGCGCATGGCCGTATCGGCGATGTACATGCTGGGCCGTTGCCGGACGTGCTCCAGGTCGCTGAGATGTTCCAACTGATCGGCGCCGTACTCCGCCTCGACCTTGTGGTACTCGGCGAGCTCTTCGCCCGCCCGGCTGGTCGGCTCGGCTGGAGTGGCCTGGGCCAGCGGGTCGTCGTTCGGCGGAAGATTCTGAGAAAGATCGTTTGTCATATTGATTCTTGCTGAAAAGGTTTTTGGTTGGGTGGGAAACCGGCGGCGACTAGTCGATGGCTCCCAGCCGGAATCGAAGGTCTCGGATTTTCTCGTCGGGCAACAATTGGGCCAGTGCTTTCAGCAGATTCGGTTTCTGGAAAGAGAGTTCCTGGAGCAGCGTGGAGTTGGCCACAGTCACTTCCAGCTTTCCGCGACGGACGGCCCCGACGCGGCTGTAATGGGCGGCCAGCTCGCCGGCCGCTTCGCGCCATGCCGTCTCGCACTGGCCGCTGCGGCGGACGCCGGCGAACCCCCGCCGGGCCGTCAACTGGGCCAATACGTCGCCGATCCGTTCGGGTCCTCTTGCCATCGCGTCGACTCTCGTTTGTTGACCGGGTTTTCCGAAGATTCCCGCTCTTACTCCCGGGAAAGAGGCATAATCAGGTAAGCGTAGCCGTCGTCGGTTGAGCAGACGATGGCGCTTTCGGAGTCGCGCAGGTGCAGGGTGAACGTCTGTTCGAGCTCGAGGACCTTGAGAAACTCGCTCATGAAGCGGGGATCGAGCTTCACGCTCACCTCGGGCCCTTCGTACGCAATGGGCAACTCGACGTGCGACTCGCCCATCTCCGCGCCGTGTCCGGCCAGCACGATCTTGCCCTCGACAAAGGTGAAATCGACGCCGCGGCGCTCGTCGGTGGTGACGATCGCCGCCTGGCGGACCGCCGAATGAAACGGCCCGGCCGAGAGCTCGATTCTGGCCGTGTCCTGTGTCTTGGGGAACACGTCGCGCCACTTGGGATACCGGCCTTCCACCAAGCGGGCGTAGATGGTGGTCCGCTGGCTCTTCACTTGCACCTGGTTCTCGCTTGTGGCCAACTGGATCTGTTCATCGTTTTCGGCCAAGGCCCGCTCGATCACCTGCATCGCCCGGGTTGGGATCACGGTGTTCTCGGTGGTTTCATGCCCGCCGACCGCTTCGGCCGGCCCTTCCTGCCGGGCCAGTCGCCGGCCATCGGTTCCCACGCCGACGATTCCTTCGCTGGTCAGTTCCACGAGCACACCGCCCAGCGCGTAGCGATTGCTCTCCGGGTCGGTGGCGAAGCTCGTGCGGCGGATCAACTCGCGGAAGAACCGGGCAGGCATCTGGTGGTACCGCTCCGACTCGAACGGTTGAACGACCGGGAACTCGTCGGGATTCTGCGTGGGCAACTGCCACTCGCTCTGCCCGCCCCGGACCAGGGTTCGGGTGCCGTCGGTTTCCAGGTCGAGCTTGGCGTCGGAACTCTCCCGGAGAATCGACCCGAACCGGCGGATCGGCAACACCACGGCGCCCGGCGCTTGCACGTCGACGCCGGTGACGTCCAGTCGAATGCCGATCTCCAGGTCGGTTGCCATGAGGGTCGCCCTTTCGGCGGTGGCCTCGAGCTTGACGTTTTCCAGGATTGGTTTCGGGCTGCGGGTGGGCACCACGCTGGCGGCCGTCTGGAACGCATGCAGGAACTTCTCACGGTCGCAGGTGAATTTCATCGCTCGGTTCCATTTCTCGGGTTTTCGTTGTTCTTCTTAGAGTATCTTAATTTGGATCAGTAGTATTAGTGGGCGGGCTCGATATGTCGAATACGGCGCTGTCGATGGCTCTAAACTCTTGAATCTGTAGTGGTTTGAGGTTTCCAGGCGATGGTATTTCCTCGTTGAAAAGGTGTCGGCCTCGTGTCGCGGGAGTGATGGCTGATGGTCGATGTCGAGCCGATCTTGCAGACCCGACCGCTGACTGTCGATAACCTTGGATTCTGATAAACTCCATCGACGACTGATCCACATGTTTTCCACGAATTGACAACGCCTAGTGTTGCCGCGGCGAGGGCCCCCTTTCGAATCTCTGCCGGATAGCCAGCACGGCGTCCCGGACCTCGGATTCCGTCTCCAGGCGCTCTTCCGTTTTGCGGTAACCATAAGACACCGTGGTGTGGTCCCGGCCGGCGAAATACTCTCCGATCTGTTCGAGGCTCTGGTTCGTCAGGTTCCGAGCCAGGTAGATCGCCACGCCCCGCGCGGTCACCACGGCTCGCCGCCGCGACGGGCTGCGCAGATCAGCCAGCTTGAGCGAAAAATGCCGGGCCGTGCTCAGGGCAATCTCGTGGATGGAAAGACCCTTGGAGCCATTCCGCTTGGCCAGGTAACGCCGGACGCCTGGGACATCGATCGCGCGGCGGTCCATCCCAGCCGAAAACTCGATCTCAATTAGCGCTCCGAACAGCTCGGGTACGGTCACGCGAAGAGCATCGGCCAGCAACTCTACGACCGAATCGGAGAGGGCAACCCCCCGCGACTGGGCAATCCGACGCAGAATCGTCAACCGGGCCTCGCGCCCCGGGCGAACCAGCGGCACGGCCAGGCCCGCAGCCAGACGGCTCCGCAAGCCGGGCATCATGCCCGCGACTTCCGAGGGAGGGCTGCTCGCGGTGAGCACCACGCGGCCGCCGACGTCGGCCAGCGCGTCGAGCGTGAAAATCAGCTCCTGTTGGGCCGCCCGTTTCCCCGCCAAATGACCCAGATCCTCGAAAATCAAGAGCGAAAGTCTGCGATACCGGACACCGAAGTCATCCGCGGTTTTTGTCTGGATTGCGTCGGCCAGCTCGCGGGCGAAGTCGGTCGCCGTGACGCAAACCGCCGGCCGTCTGCGGAACCGGGCCTTCCAGGCGGTGGCCAGCCCGAGGGCAAGGTGCGACTTGCCGGTCCCCGGTGGTCCGTAAAAGACGATCGGGTTGTAGGCGTCCTCGGCGTCGTCCAGCACGGAGTGCACCGCCACGTAGGCCAACCGGTTTTCCGGACCGGCGACGAACGTCTCCAGCGCGGCCGGCCCCTTATCCCTCTGTGGAGACTCGGAACGGCGGCGCAGC